>JAYSSN010000052.1:0-14086 GCA_043720555.1 Rhodobacterales bacterium
GACGGGATCGGCACCAGTGCCTTGGGGGCTGATATGGCGGCGATGCGGCATGAATGCATGGATGTGAGGATATTCAAGACATGAACGGGCCACTGAAAGTGGGGATCGGCGGGCCGGTCGGCGTGGGCAAGACGACGCTGACCGAGGCGCTGTGCCGGGCGCTGGCGCATCGCTGTTCGATGGCCGTCATTACCAATGACATCTACACACGCGAGGATGCCGACTATCTGATGCGGGCGCAGGTGCTGCCCGCCGCCCGTATCCGTGGCGTGGAGACGGGCGGATGCCCGCATACCGCAATCCGCGAGGATGCGAGTATCAATCTGGCCGCCGTGGCAGAGTTGCGGACCACGTTTCCGGGGCTGGACCTGATCCTGATCGAGAGCGGCGGCGATAATCTGGCGGCGACCTTCAGCCCGGAACTGGCGGATCTGTCGATCTATGTGATTGATACCGCCGCGGGGCAGGACATTCCGCGCAAGCGCGGGCCGGGGGTGACGCGGTCGGATCTGCTGGTGGTGAACAAGACCGATCTGGCCCCCTATGTGGGGGTCGATGTGGCGCTGCTGGAGGCGGACACGGCACGGGCGCGGGGCGCACGGCCGTATGTGATGGCGCGAATCAAACAGGGCATCGGGGTGGATGCCGTGGTGGCGTTTCTGGTGGCGGAGGGGGGGCTGGTCCTGACGCCCGCATGACCCGAAAACGGAAAAGTTTTCAGCCTGCAACTGTGGGATGTCTGTCATATATCATATTGTGAGACCAGAATCCGTCCTGATGGAAGCGCCGGAAATGCATGACCCGCCGAAGCGCCTTGGCGTTCCGGGCGGCACGTGTCTGCCCCCGGCAGGCGCATGCGCGCCAGACCATGCAACCGCCGCCGCCCTCTGTCGTTGCTTTTGGATCTGCTGCCTTGGCTTTCCGGCCCGCGCGTTCGGGCGTGACGACGCTTGCACCCTGCCAACGGCAGGCCGCCGACCGTGCCTTCGGCACTCTGCCCCCAATCGGCGCCGTGGCCCGGTCACTATGGTTCCAGACATGCCATCGCGCGTACATTCGCTTTCAGCGACGGCCTATCCCCAAATGCCCCCCGGCACAGGGCAGTGCCTGCGCCGGGGGGCATCTGACATGGCCGAGGTTACGGGTTTGCAGCCGGGGCCGGTTCGACCGCGGGGCTGAGCGACGCGATGTAGGCCACCACGTCAGCGGCGTCTTCCGGTTTGCGCAGCTTGAACGACATCATGCTGCGGGCAGCAGGGTCGCCGGTAACTTCTTTCAGAAAGGCGCTCGGGTCGGCCAGATAGGCCACAAGCTGGGCTTCGTCCCACACCAGCCCGGCGGCACCAGCGGCCACTGCGGATTCGCTGTATTCATAGTCAGGGTAGGTGCCTGCGGTGCGGCCCACGACACCATAGAGGTTTGGGCCGGTCTTGGCATTGCGGCCTGCCAATACCTCGCCCGCCTCATTCGCCACCACATGGCAGGTCTGGCACTGGTTGAACACGCGTTCACCCTTGGCCGCGTCGCCTTCGGCAAAGGCTGGCGCGGCGAGCAGGGTGGCGGCGGTAAACATCGACAAAGTCAGCTTCATGAGGGCTCCTCCCGGTTTACTGATCAGGTTTACGGCTGAATGCGGCAGACGGATCACCTGTGAGGCATACTTAACTCAGGCGACGGCATGGGCAAGCGCACAGCGTTGCCACAACGCCGAAAGGGCGGTGACAAGGTGGTCGATATCCGCCGGTGTATGCAGCGGGCCGGGCGTGAAGCGCAGCCGTTCGGTGCCTTTGGGCACGGTGGGATAGTTGATCGGCTGTACGTAGACGCCCCAGTCTTCCATCAGGATGTTTGAAATCATGCGGCATTTCACGGGGTCGCCGATCATCACGGGGATGATGTGGCTGTCATTGGGCATGTGCGGGATGCCGGCCTGATCCAGGCGCTTGCGCAGACAAGCGACGCGGTCGCGTTGGGCCAGTCGTTCGGTATCCGAGGTCTTGAGGTGGCGGATTGATGCGGTTGCGGCCGCCGCAACTGCCGGGGGCAGGGCGGTGGTGAAGATGAAGCCGGACGAAAAGCTGCGCACGAAATCACACAGCGCGGTTGATCCGGTGATGTAGCCGCCGACCACGCCGAAGGCCTTGCCAAGCGTGCCCTCAATCAGGCTGATCCGATGGGCAAGCCCTTCGCGTTCGGAAATGCCGCCACCGCGCGGACCGTACATGCCGACGGCGTGAACTTCGTCCAGGTAGGTCAGCGCACCATGCGCTTCGGCCACCTCGACGATCTCGCGCATCGGGCTGATGTCGCCATCCATGGAATAGACCGATTCGAACGCCACGATTTTCGGGCGGTCGCCGACGGCCTTCAGCTTGCGGTCAAGATCGCGCCAGTCGTTGTGCTTCCAGATCGCCTTGTCCGCGCGGGAATGGCGGATGCCCTCGATCATGCTGGCGTGGTTCATCTCGTCCGACAGGATCACTGCATTCGGGATGCGCGCGCCGAGCGTTCCAAGGGCGGCCCAGTTCGACACATAGCCTGAGGTGAACAGCAGGGCGGCGTCTTTGCCGTGCAGATTGGCCAGTTCCGCCTCGAGCAGCAGGTGGTGGTGATTGGTACCCGATATGTTGCGTGTGCCCCCCGCCCCGGTGCCGCAGGCCTGCACGGTCTGCACCATCGCGGCCACGACATCAGGGTGGTGCCCCATCCCGAGATAATCATTGGAGCACCAGACCGTGACTTCGCGCGTCTCGCCGTCGGCGTGGTTCTGCACCCTTGGGAAGCTGCCGCATTGCCGCGTGAGATCTGCAAAGGTGCGATAGTTGCCTTCGGATTTCAGCGTATCAAGCTGGCTTTGGAAGAGGGTGTCAAAGTCCATGGGTTGGCTCTTTCTTGTCGAGTATCTTGCGGGTCGGCGGCGGCGCGAGCGTCCGTTCCGGGATCATCCAGCGCCAGAGTTTATCGTCTGGCAGGGGCAGCACCATGAACCAATGCTCCAGAAGTGCGAGCAGGGTCAAGGCGGCCAGCAGGATATGGCCGGTGGAGGCCGCATCGGTCAGGGCTGTCACACTGCGTTCCATCCAGCAGGCTGCGGCAAATGATAAAGCAGTTATCGAAATGGGAAAGACCCAATTCATCGGGGCGCAACGAAAGTGGCTGGCCAGATGCGCCAGCGGCCTTGGCAGGAATTCGGTATGGATGCGGGGCACACCGAAGAACAGGTTCAGCTTGGCCGAGATACGGGCGAAGAACAGCACGGCAAAGGTCCACAGGCCCAGCATGTTGTCCATGCCGCGCGCCGCGGTGAACATCATCAGCACCGTCAGGGCCAGCAGCATTTCGTGCCAGGCGATGGTGCCGAAGGCGCGCACGAACCGCGGTCCGAGCGGCAGGCCGTCAGGGCACGGCCGGGTATTGGGGCCGGTGATGATACCCGACAGGAACGCAAGTTCGATCCAGCCCCAGATTGCAAGCGCCGACAGGAAGGCAAGGTAGGCGCCCTGCACGGATGCGTCCGTCAGGGTCGTGTGAAAGCCCAGCACGCCAAGGCCGAGCAGGGGCGCACCAAGGACCACGGATCGTGCGTGGGCGGCGGGGCCGCTGTTGTCGGCCGACCGCACCCGCCAGAGCAGCATGCCGGTGGAAAACCACCACAGGAACAGGGCCGCCAGCGCTGCGATCCAGGGTGAGGTCATGCGCGGCACCCCCGTGAAGGGATGCCGCGCCGGCCGGTTGGGCGCGCCCACCCCCCCGGCCGATCCGCAACCGTAGCTGCGGTATGGTACATCGCCGTCAATACACGGGTTCCAGCCGCACCGATGCGGGCGGGGTCATGCATTTGACGGGAATGGTATAGAGCCGCGCGAAAGCGAAGGCGGCCCTGGCCCCGTGGCCCAGTTTCGCCAGCCAGCCGCCGATGCCGCCGCGCCGCCGGGCGTCATCCATCCCGACCAAGGCCGCGTTCATGCGGCGCAGCTCAGGGATCCAGCGGGGATGGTCGATGTCGATTTCGATCGGGAAGACCTGCCGCGCGATCGCCGAGGTTTTGCGGTAGACCTCCTGGTCGTACCAGTCGATGTCGACGCCAAGGGCCTTGTGGAACTCCACGCGCGCATGGTCGCGCACCCACATGGTAGAGTAGACCGCCGTCAGGAAGAACCGGATCCACAACTTGTTTGACCAGCTGGTCGTCAGCTTGGGGTCGGTGCGCATCAGCAGGGCGAACGCCTCGCCATGGCTGAACTCGTCGTTGCACCATTCGCGGAACCATTTGAAGATCGGATGAAAACGTTGTTCGGGGTGCGCCTCGAGATGGCGGTAAATGGTGATGTACCGGGCATAGCCGATCTTTTCGGACAGGTAGGTGGCGTAGTAGATGAACTTGGGCCGGAAGTAGGTGTATTTCTTGGCCTTGGTCAGAAAGCCCAGATTGACTGCAACCCCGGCCTCGCGCAGCGCATCGTTGATGAAACCGGCGTGGCGGGCCTCGTCGCGGGACATGTAGCCGAACAGTTCGCAGATGTCGGGGTTGGTGCCACGGCGTTTCATTTCCTTGTAGAGCACGCAACCCGAGAATTCGGCGGTACAGGAACTGACCAGAAAATCGATGAATTCCGCCCGCAGCGCGGGATCCATCCCGTGCCAGTCGACCGTGTCCCAGGCGTCGGTCTTTTTGAAATGGCCCTTGTTCGGGTCCGATTTCATCTGGGCGATCAGCTTGTCCCATTCGGCCCGCACCGGGGTGACATCGACACGGTCCATTTCATCGAAATCGGTGGTGTAAAAGCGCGGGTTCAGCAGGGTGGTTTCGGTCGCCATCGCGGTGGTATCAAACGTCGGCGCGATGTCGGCGGCGACTTCGGCACCGCTGTCGGCGTGGGCATGGGCGTTCATAGCCGCACCTCCTCGGAGAATGAAAATTCGCACAGTTCCATGAACCCGAAATCGCCGGTGGCGCGGGTCCAGGCGCGTTCGATCCAGGTGGCGCGGGTGATGGTGGCAGTGCGGTCTTCGACGATGACCTCGCCATAGCTCGCCAGGACGGGGGCACCGTGAACCCGCACTTCGTCACCCGGATACACGATCGCGCCGTTGTTGAAGCGGACGTGGGCGTGAAGCGCCTCAAAGCGGTGGCTGACCTCGACGGTGCAGGGCACCTGTTCCGTTCGTCTGGCAAAAAGTGGCATGGCTTGGGGTCCCCTATTGATCGAACAGCTGTTCAAACGCGGCCTGATTATCGCTGCCGAAGGCATAAAGTTCAGCACTCCACCCGGTTTCCGGGTCTTCGAGGACCAAACGGTTGTTGGCGTATTCCACCAGTCGCACAGGCAAGCCCTGATCCACGTTGTGGCGTTTGCGGGCCGTGTGAACACCAGATTGGATGACGGTGACGAAGCCTCCATGCGGCAGATCGACCAGCAACGTTCCGCTGGCATCGCGGACTGTGACGGCCTGTGCGTCCAGACCCTGCAGGATCAGGCTGCGTTCGCGCAGGACAGTGGCGGAGACCGGCGGCACACCGGCATGCGGGGCATCCGTGACAGATGCAAACGTGGCAATGGCAAGGGCCGACAGGGCAAGCGCCGCCATGGCATAGAGCAGACCCTTGGGGATCATCTCCTTGTCGCGGTCGTGAAAGGCCGGTTCTTCGCGGAAGGTCATGGCAAGTTCCCCTTATTCGGCGGCGACCAGATCGCCCGCGCAGGCGGGGTCACGGGTGATGGTGGGAAGGGCCAGCCGCGTCTCGGCGGCCTCGGCCAGCAGCTTTGCCACGGCGGTCGCATCGGGGATGCAGCGCAAGGCGGGCT
Organism: Rhodobacterales bacterium; assembly: GCA_043720555.1. Taxonomy (GTDB): domain Bacteria; phylum Pseudomonadota; class Alphaproteobacteria; order Rhodobacterales; family Rhodobacteraceae; genus JAAFHS01. The sequence continues at coordinate 5,808 of JAYSSN010000052.1, forward strand.
GGGTTTTCGCCAGATGCCAAGGGCGGATATGGGGCCACAGGACAAGCGCCGAAATCCGCGTCGCGCCCTTTGTTTCCAGTGCAATCGTCCCGGTGTCCGTGCGTGCATCCAGCCGGGCCGTATCAATCTGCACGAAGGGGATGTTGAACGTCACCGACAGTGCCGCCCCGACGCGCATCACGACGCGCGCCGACGTGATGGTGTAGATCGTGGCGCGGGCCTGCGCACAGGCCAGCAGCCAGACCACGGCACAGCCGGCAAGGCCAAGCCCGGCATAAGGCACGCCAAAGGCCAGCGCCCCGGCAAATCCTGCATCGCCGTAACCGACGCCGGCCCGCCACAGCACGATCAGCGCAAAGTATCCCGCGATCCAGCGGATGCCATACGCCTCACGCGCTAGGGACGTCACATCGGGGCGGCCCTGCCAGAGGATTTCTTCGCCCACCGGCAGCCGCGCGGGCAGGCCGGGGATCGGTTCGAAGGTAAAGTCATCGTGGCCTGACATGGCGCAGACCCTTTCATCATCTGGGTTGGTCGGAACGGCCCGGGCGCGGGCCGTCCTCATTGTCCCGGTTGTCAGAAGCCGCGCTTGCGCGTCTTGCCGTCGTACAGCCAGCCGCCAGCGATGTAGCCCGAGATCTTGTCTTCCTCGAGCTTGGTCACGGTGGTCTGCGAACTGGTTTCCGGGATGCCTGCAAAGCGCTCCGAGGTGATGGCGTTGATGCGCACCCGGTCGGGCCAGATCCTGGCCATGGTCATGGGCACCAGCCGCTTGCCGCCTGAATTCAGATCGATCTCCAGATAGCGGACCAGTTGTTCGGGGGCGTCGACCCACATATCGGACACCCGGCCCACCACCTCCAGATCGCCCGCCTGTACGGGCAGACCGCGCGGGTCGCGCCCGGCGCTGACGGCAAAACCGCGTGCCTGACCCATCGGGATGATCTTGGCATGACCGTGGCCATCCACTTCCGGCTCGTCCCGGCGCGGGGCCCAGGATGCCGGGCCGACGCCATCGGCCATTGCGTCACCCGTGGGCGCATGCGGGAAACCTTCGGACGCGGCGGTGCGGGCCAGGGCCACCTCGCGCACTTCGGGCCTGCCATCGGGCACGGTGACAACACCGTGGCCGAAGGGCAGGCGGAAGGTTTTGGGTCCGGGCAGCGGGAACGGGCCCTGATTGGGGGCAGGTTTGCCATCCTCGGTTTCCAGAGGATAGCCTTCGCGCATGTTTTCCGTCTGCAGATAGTAGATCAGCAGGGCGAAGAATGCCCAGAACAGCCAGATGGCCAGGCTCGCCAGATCGAAGTTGCCAAAGAAAGTCACACCTAGCATTACATGGTCCTCCGGTGTCAGGTGGGAAACTCGGCGATGCCAAGGCGGACATCGTCGGTTTCTTTGTTGTGGTTCAGGATGGTGACGCGCACGAGCGGGCCGAGCGCGATCAGGGTGGCAAAGAGCAGTCCGATTTCGAGGTGATAGACAAAGGAATAGGCCAGTGCGGGGTCAGCCAGCACCGACCCGAGCTGGCCCGAGGCGATCAGGCTGGCCACGCCATCGCGCAACGCCCCGCCAATAAAGATCGACAGGCCCGCAGCGGTGGCCTGCGCCGCACCCCATGCACCCAAGGCAAGACCCGCACCCAGCTTGCCCGCAGGCAGGGCCATCGTGGCGGTCAGGGTGGCCACGGCGAACAGCCCGGCCCCCAGCCCGATCCCGCCCGCACCCGCAAAGAACAGCGCCGTGCTGCCCGTCGGTGCGGCGAAGATCACGGCACAAAAGGCGGCGATGCCCGCCAGTACTCCACGCGCGGCCATGCGGAACGGGTCCAGCCCGCGTTGCAGCCAGCGGCCTGCCGTCAGAAACCCGGCCAGCGCACCCATGGCATACATCGCTGTCAGCCAGGTCGTCTGACCGACGGACAGCCCCAGGATTTCACCGCCGTAGGGTTCCAGCAGCACATCCTGCATGTTGAAGGCGAGTGTGCCAAGTGCCACCACGGCCAGCAACCGCCCGGCCGATCCGCCGGTCATCAGGTCGGTCCAGGCTACGCGAAACAGCGGGCGGGGGGCTGCGCGTTCTGCCTTTGTCATCGGGCGGACCTTTTCCTGCTTCCACAGGGCAATCATGTTCAGAACGATGGTGACAACGCCGCAGCCCTGTACCACGCGCACCAGCAGGACCGTGTTGAAGTCACGCAAAAGCCAGCCGACGACGACGGCAGACACCGCCATGCCCAGCAGGAACATCACGTACAACAGCGCCACCACGCGGGGGCGGGTGTCATCGGTGGCCCGGTCGCAGGCCAGCGCCAGCCCGGCGGTTTGCGTCATGTGCAGCCCGATCCCCGTCATCAGGAAGGCAAGGGCGGCCAGCACCTCGCCGGCCCATGCCGGGCCGTGCACCTGATCACCCGACAACACGATCAGCGCGAATGGCATGATGGCAAGGCCACCCATCTGCCACAGGCTGCCGAACCACAGATACGGAATGCGCTTCCACCCGATGGCACTGCGGTGGGTGTCTGAACGGTGCCCCAGCAGCGCGCGGAACGGTGCCACAAGGACGGGAATGGCAATCATGGCGGCCACGACGATGGCGGGCACCGACAGCTCCACGATCATCACGCGGTTCAGCGTCCCCAGCAGCAGCACCGTGGCCATACCGACCGACACCTGAAACAGCGACAGGCGCAACAGCTGTGCCAACGGCAGGTCATCGGAGGCCGCATCCGCGAACGGCAGCCAGCCGACCGGCAATTGCGCGAGATGCGTCTTGCGCAGGATCATGGGCGATACTCCATGCAGTCCGAGATGTAGAAGCCGCGCCGTACACGGGCGATCCGCTGCAGCCCGCCGCCCGCTGCCGCGGCCAGATCATCAAAGGCATGCGGGATCATGGCGGGCGAGCGGTCCCCGCGGGGAAACAGCTTGCCTGCGTTGAACATCGCCATCAGCAGCGGCGTACGCGGGGCGACGGTAAAGACGATCCCGCCCCGCGTGCGGCCGCCCAGATTTTGCAGGCAGGCCGCGATATCCGGGGCGGCGTAGTAGATCAGACTGTCCATCGCCATGACGAAATCAAAGCGGCCAAGGGCGGCATCTGTCATGTCACCCGCGGCAAAAGTCACGCGGCGCCGCAGCGCGTCGGGCAGCCGGTCCTGTGCGATACGGATCAGCGCGGGCGAAATATCCACCGCCACCACATCGGCGCCGCGCGTGGCCAGTTCCGCCGTCATCAGCCCCGTGCCGCAGCCGGCATCCAGCACCCGGCAGCCGCCCAGATCATCCGGCAGCCGTGACAGCATCAGGGCGCGCATCTGGTCGCGTCCCGCCCGCACGGTCTGGCGGATGCGGCTGACCGGCGCATCCGATGTCAGCCGCGCCCAGACTTCGGTGGCGCTGCGGTCGAAATAGTGTTCGACCCTGGCCCGCGTGGCAGTGTAGCCGGCCATCAGTCAAACCCCAGCAGTTCAAAAATTTCGCGATCCGGCAACGGGTCGGGCGTGGTGCCCGGTATGTGCACCGACCGCCACAGCGTATCGGCAAGGCGCATGTATTCGGCGCGCGCCATGACCACGTCCTCGGCGTCGTCCATCTCGAACAGGGTCTTTTTCTTCAGGCGGCTGCGGCGGATGGCGTCGATATCGGGCATATGCGCCAGACGGTTGAAGCCGACCCTGGCGCAGTAGCGGTCCACCTCGTTGGTTTCGCGCGAGCGGTTGGCCACGCAACCTGCCAGCTGCACCTTGTAATTGGCCGATTTTGCCTGCACCGCCGCGATGATGCGGTTCATCGCATAGATGCTGTCGAAATCATTTGCGGTCACGATCAGGGCGCGGTCGGCATGTTGCAGGGGGGCGGCAAAGCCACCACAGACCACATCGCCCAGCACATCGAAGATCACCACATCGGTTTGTTCCAGCATGTGATGCTGTTTCAGCAACTTCACCGTCTGGCCGACGACATAACCACCGCAGCCGGTGCCCGCAGGCGGCCCACCCGCCTCGACGCATTTCACGCCGTTGAAGCCCGTCACCACGTAATCCTCGGGGCGCAGTTCTTCGGGGTGGAAGTCCACCCCTTTCAGGATATCGATGACGGTCGCCTGCAGGCGGCCGGTCAGGGTGAAGGTGCTGTCGTGCTTGGGGTCACAGCCGATCTGCAGCACACGCTTGCCCATCATGGAAAACGCCGCTGACAGGTTGGACGAGGTGGTCGATTTCCCGATCCCGCCCTTGCCGTAAACCGAAAAGACCTTGGCCCCTTCGATTTTCAGCGCGTCATCCTGATGCACCTGCACCGAGCCGTCGCCATCACGGCCGCGCAGGTTTGGGATCTCGTCTTTCGGGCTCATGAGCGTGCCCCTTTCATTTTCTGTCCGAAAATATCCCGGGGGGTGCGGGGGGCTGGCCCCCCGCTTCCACGGGCAAAGCTGGCGCAGGCCTGTTTCATTCCGCCGCGATCCCCTCCAGCCGGTCTTCCAGTTCGTCCGCAGCCCCCTGCAACGCGGCAAGGGTGGCCGCGTCAGGCCGCCAGTAGTCGCGCTCGCTCGCCTCCAGCAGACGACCCGCCAGCCGCACGCTCGCCGCGGGGTTCAGCGCGGCCATCCGGCGGCGCATGGCCTCGTCCAGCACGAATGTTTCGGACAGGCGCTGATAGACCCAAGGGTCGACCTGCGCGGTGGTGGCCGACCATCCCAGTGTGTTGGTCACATGCGCCTCGATCTGGCGCACGCCTTCGGCGCCGTGCCGCAACAGCCCTTCGTAAAACTTCGGATTCAGACTGCGCGCCCGCGTTTCCAGCGCGATCTGATCTTTCAGAGTGCGCACCTGACCTGCCCCGCGGGTCTGATCGCCGATGTAGACGGGGGTTTCGGTGCCACCGCGGGCGCGCTTCACGGCCCGCGCGATGCCGCCCAGCGTGTCGAAATAATGGTCGACCGTGGTAACCCCCAGTTCGACCGATTCAAGGTTCTGGTAGGCCAGATCCACATCCTTCAGCACCTTTTGCAGCAGGGCTGCATTTTGCACGGGTTTGCCATTGCGCCCGTAAGCAAAGGATTTGCGCGCCTCATACGCATCGGCCAGTTCGTCTTCGGCCCCGAAGGCGGACGATCCGACCAGCACGTTGACATTGGCCCCGTACGCGCCTTCGGCATTGGAAAACACACGCAGGGCGGCGGTGTCCATGTCGACGCCCATTTCGGCAGCATAGCTTAACGCATGCGCGCGGACGAAGTTCTGCGCCAGCGGCTCGTCGGCGGTCGCGGCCTTGTAGGCGGCCTCGGCCAGCATCCGGGTTTGCAGGGGCAGAAGGTCGCGGAAGATCCCCGACAGCGTCATCACGACGTCGATGCGCGGGCGGCCAAGGTCGGCCAGCGCGATCAGGTCGGCACCCGCCAGGCGGCCAAAGCTGTCAAAACGCGGCACCGCCCCCATCAGCGCCAGGGCCTGTGCAACCGGGCCACCGTCGGATTTGATGTTGTCCGACCCCCACAGGACCAGTGCCACGGTGCGCGGCAGGCGGGCGTGGGCATTAAGCAGCCGCTGCGCCTGTGCCGCGCCGTCGCGCAGCGCAAATGCCGTGGGCATACGGAACGGATCAAAGGCGTGGATATTGCGGCCGGTGGGCAGAATGTCGGGCGATCGGATCAGATCGCCGCCCGCCACAGGCTGCACGAAATGGCCTCCAAGCGCGTGCAAAATCGCAGGAATTTCATGGTCTTGCTGCAGCAGCTTGTCGGCGCGCGCGCGGCTTGCTGCATCATCGGGCATCAGCGCCAGCATATCGGCGCGCGCGGTGGCCGACATCGGGCGGCCCACCACGTGCAGGCCGTCGGTAATCAGCGCGCCTTCGGTTTCCAGCAATTGCGTCCACAGCGTGTCAGGAGCACCGGTCAGGTCCACGGCGCGGGCCTGTTCGGCGATCAGGCCTTCGAGTTCGCTGCGTTCGGCCGCGTCCGGGGCGCTGCGCCGCCAGCGATCCAGCGTATCGCGCAGATCGGCCAGGCCCTTGTAAAGACCCGACTGGGCGAGGGGCGGGGTCAGATGCGTGACGGTGATCGCGTTGGAGCGGCGCTTGGCCAGCGTCGCCTCGGACGGGTTGTTGGCGGCATAAAGATAGATGTTGGGCAGATTGCCGATCAGCCGGTCCGGCCAGCAGGTTTGCGACACGCCCGCCTGCTTGCCCGGCATGAATTCCAGCGCCCCGTGCATCCCGAAATGCAGCAGCACGTCGGCGGCAAAGTTTTCGCGCATCCAGCGGTAGAAGGTGGTGAAGGCATGCGTGGGGGCAAAGCCGCCTTCAAACAGCAGGCGCATCGGATCGCCCTCATAGCCGAACACCGGTTGCAGACCGACAAACACGTTGCCGAACTGGCAACCCAGCACAAAGACACCGCGGCCGTCGGTTTGCAGCCGCCCGGGTGCCGGCCCCCAGACGGCCTCGATCTCGGCCAGCCATGGGGTTTTGGCGACGATCTCGGCGGCGGGCACGATGGCAGCGACATTGGCGGGCTGGCCGTACATTCTGGCGCTGCCGCCCAGTACCGCCTCGCGCAGATCGTCGACTGTGGCAGGCGGCGTCAGGTCATAGCCCGCGGTGGCCATGGCGTGCAGGGTGTTGTGCAGGCTTTCAAACACGCCCAGATAGGCGGCAGTGCCCGCGGCCCCGGCGTTCGGCGGAAAGCCGTACAACACGATGCCGACCTTGCGGTCAGCAATCCGGGAACGGCGCAGCGACGCCAGACGCGCCACCTTGTCGGCGAGCGCGTCGATGCGTTCGGGACAGGGTGCCATGGCGCGGGTTTCCAGGCTGATCTGGCTGGAGGGGCGGCACCGGTATTTGCAACCGTCGCAGCCGTTCAGATCATGACGGCCGGCAAACACCGTCGGGTTGGTCGCCCCGTCAATCTCGGGCAGGGCGATCAGCATGGTGGTTTCCACCGGGCCCAGCCCGCCACCGGCTTTGCCCCACTGGCCCAGCGTCTGGAATTCCAGCGGGTGGGCCGCAATGTAGGGCACGTCGAGGGCGGCCAGCGCGTCCACGGCCGCGGCACTGTCGTTGTAAGCGGGGCCGCCGACAAGGCTGAACCCGGTCAGGGATACCAGCGCGTCAACGGTGGAGCCGCTCGCGCCCTTCATGTAGGCGTCCATCGCAGGGCGGCCATCAAGGCCCCCGGCAAAGCCCGCCACCACGGCAATGCCCCGCGACTCGAACGCGGCAATCACGGCATCGTAATGCGCGGTATCGGACGCCAGAATGTAGGAGCGCAGCATCAGCAGGCCGACAGTTGACTTCGCGCCGACAGGACGGGGCAGGTCGCGCAGATCGGTCGTGATCCGGTTTGTCAGGCTGGGGTGGTACAGGCCCAGTTCGGGGTAGTCGATCGGGGCCTTCGCCTCGGCCACTTTGCCGTAGGTGGCTTTGCCGTACTTGCCGACCAGAAACCGGATCATCTGCTCCAGATTGTCGTCCGACCCGCCCAGCCAATACTGCATCGACAAGAACCACGCGCGCAAATCCTGCGCCTTGCCCGGCAGGAAGCGCAGAATTTTCGGCAGGCGGCGCAGCATGGTCATCTGGCTTTTGCCCGATGCCGACGACGGACCTTTTGACCCGCGCAGCTTTTTCAAAAGCGCCATGACGCCGGTTGCGGGCCGCGACATATCCAGATCGCCCATCCGCGTCAGGCGCACGATGGCGGGATCGGCGATCACACCGACAAAGGCGTCGGCCCGTTCGCGGGCGGCGGTCAGTTCGGGCAGAATTGCCTGCACATGTTCTTCGATGAACAGCAGGTTCGCCACAATCAGATCGGCGGCATTGACCGCCGCTTTGGCGCGGGCGAGTGCTGCTGGATTTTCGGACCATTCGGCGGCGGCGTGCAAGGTGATCTCAAGCCCCGGAAAATCGAGGGCAAGACGCGGCTGGATACGGGCGGCGGGGCCCGCCGCATGGGCATCCAGCGTGATGATCGCCATCCGGTAGGCGGTCGGCGGTTTTGGCTCGGCAAAGGAACGGTCATCGCGCATAGTGGGCCTTTGCCTCGTACAGGGTGTCGATGTTGATCGCGGTCAGACCTTTTTCAGCGGCGTATTTTTCGGTGTTGCGGCGGGCCTTGCTGCGCACGAAGAAAGGGATCTTTTTCAACTCGCGTTCGGCGTCTGACAGCCAGATGATGTCGGCGGAATGCACGACGGCGGTGTCGATTGCGCCGGCTTCGGGTCGATCTGCCGTTTCTGCGCGGGCGACGTGCCTGCCGCCATGATGCGATGC
>JAYSSN010000053.1:0-4986 GCA_043720555.1 Rhodobacterales bacterium
TACACGTTGGCACTGGAAAGTTATCGGGGCGACGAGATGCTGGCGAACACCCCGGTCGAACACTATGCCCGGATCGTCGAGGCGCGGGGCGGTGTGGCGGGGACAAAGCTGCTGCTGGAAGGCGGGATCGAGGTGCAGGCGGACAGAATTACGGCATTGCGGGCGGTATAGGGGGCGGGTGCGACCGGAGATTCAGGGGGGCAAAACAGTCAGCCCGAAATCTGTATTTGTATATAAAAACAATATCTTGAGATTTTATCGACAGGGCATTTTTACCTGTAGGCTTACCATTTCACGCGCCCGGCTAAATTTGTGTCCCGATCCACACACCCAGCGCCACAAGTGCGGCCCCGCCCAGCAGCAATACCAGCGTGCGCCATTCGCGCCGGGGCGGCAGCGGGGTGGGTTTGTCGGCGCGCGCGATCAGTGCGGCCTCGACCATGCGAGGCAGTTTCGGACCAAAGCGCGCGAGGATGCGCACGGTTTGTGCCAGATCGCGCAGAAGGGCGCGGGGTCCGACGTTTTTGGCAATATAGCCTTCGACGATCGGTTGGGCGACCTGCCAGATGTTCAGGTTCGGGTCCAGCCCGCGCGCCACGCCTTCGACCACCACCATGGTGCGTTGCAAAAGGATCAGTTCCGTGCGTGTTTCCATCCCGAATCGTTCGGTCACCTCGAACAGATAGGCCAGCAGCCGCGCCATCGAGATGCGGCTGGCGTCCATACCAAAAATGGGTTCCCCCACGGCGCGCAGGGCACGGGCGAATTCGTCGATGTCGCGGTCGGCAGGGACATAGCCTGCCTCGAAGTGCACCTCGGCCACACGGCGGTAATCCTTGCGGATAAAGCCGAACAGAATCTCGGCATAGACGCGGCGGGTATATTCATCCAGGCGCCCCATGATCCCGAAATCATAGGCGATGATGTTGCCGTTGGCCGCGACCTTGAGGTTGCCCTGATGCATGTCGGCGTGGAAGTAGCCGTCACGCAGCGCGTGGTTCAGGAACAGTTGCATCACGCGCGCACCCAGCACCCGCCGGTCATGGCCCGCCGCATCAATGGCGTCGTTGTCAGCCAGATTGATGCCTTCGGCCCAGTCGAGCGTCATGACGGTGCGTCCGGACAGATACCAGATCGGCCGGGGCACCTGAAAACCTTCGTCTTTTTCGGTGTTCGCGGCAAATTCGGCTGCGGCGCTGCTTTCCAGCCGGAAATCAAGCTCGCCCTTCACCACGCCGTCGAAATGCGTGACGACATCCATGGGCCGCAAACGCCGTGCCGCAGGGGCCAGCAGTTCGATGGCGCGGGCGGCAAAGTAGAACGCGTCGATATCCTTGCGAAAGGCGCGGGCAATGTTGGGGCGCAGCACCTTGACCGCGACCTCCTGGCCGGTTTCGGCCAGCCGCGCGCGGTGGACCTGCGCGATGGAGGCTGCTGCCACGGGTTCGGAAAATTCCGAAAATATCTTGCTGACAGGCAGTTCAAGTTCCGCCGCGACCATCGTCTTGGCAATGTCGATCGGAAACGGCGGCAGTTTGTCTTGCAGGTACTTCAGTTGCAGGGCCAGCTCTTCGCCCACCACGTCGGGGCGGGTGGACAGGATCTGGCCGAATTTGATGTAGGCCGGGCCCAGGGCCGTCAACGCGCGCGTGGCCGGAGGCAGCGACGGGTCACCCTTCAGCCCCAGCCATTTGAACGGCCAACCCAGGATCCGCGCGACGGCCCGCAGACGCGGCGGGGCGTGAAATGCCTCGAGGACCACACTGATGGCACCTGTGCGTTCCATCGTGGCCAGCGTGCGCACGAGGCGGATGATGTTGTGCGGTCCCCTCACGCTACAGCTTCCACCCGGAATGCAGGGCGGCGACACCCATGGTCAGATTGCGGTAGTTGACCAGCCCGAACCCGGCCTTCCGGATCATCGCGGCAAAACTTTCCTGATCGGGAAACTTGCGGATGCTTTCGACAAGGTACTGATAGCTGTCACGGTCGCCCGTCACCATCTGCCCCAACACCGGAATGACGTTGAAGGAATACAGGTCATAGGCCTTTTGCATCAGATCATTCGGGATGCGGCTGAACTCCAGCACCATCAGGCGCCCGCCGGGGCGGAGCACGCGGTACGCCTCGGTCAGGGCATCGGCGATGCGGGTGACGTTGCGGATGCCAAAGCTGATGGTGTAGGCATCAAAACTGTTGGCCGGAAACGGCAGGGCCATGGCATCGCCTACAACCCAGTCGAGGCGGTCGGCCATGCGGTCGGCCTCGGCCCGTTTGCGGCCTGCGATCAGCATGGACTCGGTCATGTCCAGCACGACGGCGGATGCGCCTGTAGCACGTTTGAGAAAGCGGAACGCCACATCGCCGGTGCCGCCCGCGACATCCAGCAGGCGATGTCCGGGCCGGGGCGCCAGCCAATCCATCATGGCGTCTTTCCACAGGCGGTGGACACCACCCGACATCAGGTCATTCATGACGTCGTATTTCGACGCCACACGTGTGAACACGCCGTGCACCATGCCGGCCTTGTCGCCTTCCGGCACGGTCTGAAAGCCGAAATGTGTCGTGTTTTCTGCGTCGTCGGTCATCACGATTGTGCCCAAGTATTGCCGCCTTCGGGATATACGTAGTTCGCAACGAGGAAAACAACATAAACACCGAGGCGAAGGCGTGACCAATATCATTACCCTGACGGAATACTTCTGGCTGATCCCGGTTGTGGTGCTGGCGTCGATTGCCCTTGGGGTCTGGGCGCGCGCCCGCGATCGCGAACGGCATGCGGCCCTGGCCGACCGGATGGGCAAAACGAGGCTGAGCTGCATTGCGGCCCCGCTGCCCGGTGATCTGTCAATGATTGCCCGGCTGGGCGAAGGGGTGGCCCCGCGCCAGTCGGCTGATGCACTCGTGATGCGCACGACGGTGGGCCTGCGATTGATTTCGCTGGGGCTGAGCGGGCTGTTTGTGTGGTTCATGTTCAGCGGTGTTTTCGCGCCCCAGGGCCTGACGCCCTCGGTGGGGATCATGCCCTGGCTGGTGGTGGCCGGTCTTGGCATCGGGGTCCTTGATATTCTGTCGTATGAGTTGCGGGTGGATCGCTATGGCATGGTGCTGACGCGTTGTGTGGTGTGGCGGCGGACCTATGACTGGGGCGATCTGCTGGGCATTGATGATGACCAGCATTATCAGTACGTGCTGGCTTTTGCCAAAGGCGGGCGGGTGAAGGTGTTGAAACACCTTGTGGGGATGCCGGGTTTCCTGACAGTTGTGACCGACGTCCTTGTACGGAATGATGCCCGCAATGCCGGAACTGCCCGAGGTTGAAACTGTTCGCCGTGGCCTGCTGCCCGTGATGGAGGGGCAGGTCATTGCGCGTGCGCAAGTGAACCGCCCCGATCTGCGCTGGCCCTTTCCCACGGACATGGCCGCGCGGCTGACAGATCAGCGCGTTCTGGCCCTGCGGCGGCGGTCAAAGTACATTCTGGCGGATCTGGAAGCAGGCGAGACCCTGTTGATCCATCTGGGCATGTCAGGGCGGATGCTGGTTTCGGGAACTGCGCCGGGGGCGTTCCACCATGAACATCCCGCACCGGCCAAACATGACCACGTCGTGCTGGACATGGCGGGCGGCGCGCGCGTCACCTTTAACGACGCGCGGCGTTTTGGCGCGATGGACCTGATGCCGACGGCTATGGCCGCGGCGCATCCGCTGCTGGCGGCACTGGGACCAGAGCCTTTGGGCAATACCTTTGACGAAGATTATCTGGTGGCGCGCCTGCATGGCCGCAACACGCCGATCAAATCGGCACTGCTGGATCAGCGTGTCGTTGCGGGGCTGGGCAATATCTATGTGTGCGAGGTGCTGTTTCGCGCAGGTATCAGCCCGACGTGCGGGGCGGGGCAGATTGCGGCGGAGCGGGTGCGGGGGCTGGTGCCGGTCATCCGGCAGGTGCTGGAACAGGCGATTGCCGCGGGCGGGTCATCCCTGCGCGATTACCGGCAGGCGGACGGGGAACTGGGGTATTTCCAGCACAGCTTTCGTGTCTATGACCGTGAAGGGCAGCCTTGCGCGAAACCCGGCTGCACAGGCACTGTCGCGCGCCTGGTGCAATCGGGGCGGTCGTCGTTCTATTGCGCGCAGTGCCAGACGTGACTTGGCGGGTTGCACACCTGCTGATACACACGGTGCCTGTGTAATCGGAGCATTGCCGCATGGCCTATGAAACGCTGATTGTCGCGATCGAGGATGACGTGGCCCTGATCCGGCTGAACCGGCCCGATGCGCTGAACGCACTGAACCTGAAGCTGATGCAGGAACTGGCTGATGCGCTGACAGCGGCGGACCGCAACGCGAAGGTGCGCTGCATCGTGCTGACGGGGTCCGAAAAGGCGTTTGCCGCGGGGGCGGATGTGCGTGAAATGGCGACACGGACGTTCGTTGATGCCTACAGCGGCGATCTGTTCGGCGCCGAAGCGGAACGCATCCTGCGCGTCCGCAAGCCGATCATCGCGGCAGTGGCGGGTTATGCGCTGGGCGGAGGGTGCGAGCTGGCCATGATGTGTGATTTCATCATCGCGGCGGACACGGCGAAATTCGGCCAGCCCGAGATCAACCTGGGGATCGTGGCCGGTATGGGTGGCACCCAGCGCCTGACGCGGTTTGTCGGCAAATCCAAATCCATGGACATGCACCTGACGGGCCGGAACATGGATGCCGCCGAAGCGGAACGGTGCGGACTGGTCAGCCGCGTGGTGCCTGCCAAGGACCTGATGGACGTGGCAATGAAAGCGGCGGCAAAAATCGCCGAGAAATCAGCGCTGACAGTCATGGCGGTGAAAGAGGCGGTGAACCGGGCGCAGGAAACCAGCCTGCGCGAAGGAATGCTGTTTGAACGCCGTCTGTTCCACGCAATGTTTGCGACGGAAGATCAGAAGGAAGGCATGGCCGCATTTCTGGAAAAGCGGCAGCCACAGTTCCGCGACAAGTAG
>JAYSSN010000054.1:0-13906 GCA_043720555.1 Rhodobacterales bacterium
CCAATCGCTTGCAGCGCGATCTTTGCATCGCTGACAAGGCTGACCGCGCCGTGCTTATAGGCGTCATAAGCAGCCACGTTGACCGACATGATCCGCCGCGCGGGGTTCTTGAACAGGCTCCACGATCCGGTGGTGAAATCCTGAAACCGCGTGCCCAGACCAATCACCAGATCGGCCGCCTCGCACACTGCATTCGCCGCAGCCCCCCCGGTCACCCCGACAGGGCCAAAGTTCAGCGGGTGGTCATGGCCCAGGGCAGACTTACCGCCTTGGGTTTCCACGACCGGAATACCATGCGCGCCGGCAAATGCCGCCAGCTCCGCCTCGGCCCCCGCATAAATCACCCCGCCGCCCGCCACGATCACCGGTGCCTTCGCCGCCCTGATCGCCGCAATCGCTGCCTCCAGCTCGCGCGCATCGGGTGCCGGACGCCGGATGTGCCAGACTTTGGGCGCAAAGAACTCGACCGGATAGTCATAGGCTTCGGCCTGCACATCCTGACAGAAGGCCAGCGTCACCGGCCCGCAATCCGCCGGGTCCGTCATCACCCGGAACGCGCGCGGCAGTGCCGTCAGAATATGTTCGGGCCGCGAAATGCGATCAAAATAACGGCTGACCGGGCGAAAACAATCGTTGACCGATGCCACGCCATCGCCGAAATCCTCGATCTGCTGCAGTACCGGGTCCGGCGCGCGGTTGGCGAACACGTCACCCGGGATCAGCAGCACCGGCAGACGGTTCACATGCGCCAGCCCCGCCGCCGTCACCATGTTCAAAGCGCCCGGCCCGATCGAGGTCGTAACCGCCATCGCCCGCCGCCGTTTCATTGCCTTGGCATAGGCAATCGCGGTATGTGCCATGGTCTGCTCGTTATGCCCGCGCCATGTCGGCAACGTATCGCGCGCACCATGCAGCGCCTCGCCGATCCCTGCCACATTGCCATGGCCAAAGATCGCCCAGACACCTGCGATGAACCGCTCGCCGTCGGGCGTCATCTGCACCGACAGCCATTTCATCATCGCCTGCGCGGCGGTCAGCCGGATCGTTGTCATGCCGATTCTCCCTTGTCCGCACGGGCGGTATCCCAGATATCGCACAGTCGTTGGTAATTCGCAGCCATCAACGCCACTGCGCCTGCATCGTCAATCCTGCCTGCCATCCAGTTGCGCCCGGCATCGCCATGGATCGTGCGACCCACGGCAAATCCCTTGACCAGCGGGTGCTTCGCGGCCAGCCGGAACGCCGCTGCAAGCTCGCCCTCGGTCTGCCCCAGCCCCAGAACCACAATGCCCTGCACATGCGGATCACGCGCCGCGATCGCCGCGCATGTTGCGGTCCAGGCCGCCTCTGTCTGCATCGGTTCCAGCTTCCACCAGTCAGGATAAATCCCGATATCATAAAAGCGTGAAATCAACCGCGCGGTGGTCGCATCATCGACCGGGGCCACCTTCGACGGGATGACCTCCAGCAGCATTTCCAACCGGTTACGGCGACAGGCATGGAACAGGCGCGTGATCACCGCCTCTTGCTCGCGCTGCATGTCGACGGCGTCACCGGGGTGGCAAAAGCACAAAACCTTGACGACATGCTCCAGCGGCCATTCCGCCAGGCCGCCGTAATCCGGTCCGATCTCGGGCTCCAGCGTCAGGGGGCGCGATCCCGGCCACTCCACCGGCCGTGCGATCCACAAGCCCTGCCCCGCCGCCTTGTGCAGCGCCCGGCGCCCCAGACGGTTATCGCACAGCAGCCCGTAACCCGCCTGCCCCCTGGACACGGCCAGCGTCGCGTCAAGGCACAGTTCCTTGAACCGCGCGATCCGGTCGGGCGATGCCCCCTCGATATCCTCCAGCTGTGCGCGGTGATCAAAGGCAAAGGCCCGGATCTGACCCCAGTCCTTGCGGCGGTTGGTCGACCAGTGGATCTGCTCCAACGCGTCATCCATGCGCAAGGCCGGGGTCTGCACCCCGCGCGACAGGAAAAACTGCAACTCTGCCCAACTCGGGTAGGCGGGCGTGCAGCCATGGCGCGACACGGCGAACGCGCCACAGGCATTGGCGTATTTCAGGGCGACGGGCCACGGCTCGCCGTCAAGCCAACCCTTCAGCAAGCCCGACATGAACCCGTCACCCGCGCCCAGTACATTGAACACCTCGATCGGGAAACCGGGGCCCGATTCGCCATCGTCCAGCGTGGCCGGGACCGCGCCGGTAAAGGCCGCAGCGCCCATCGGCCCGCGTTTGCACACCAGCGTGGCCTGTGACACCGCACGCACCGCACGCAGCGCCGCCATCGTGTCCGTGGTGCCGCCGGCGATGTGAAATTCCTCTTCGGTCCCCACAATCAGGTCGAACAGATGCAGCGTTGCCTGCAACCGTGCGGTGACGGCTGCACTTTCGATGAACCGGTTCTCGCCATCCCCATGCCCCGACAATCCCCACAGGTTGGGGCGATAGTCGATATCGAGTGCGGTCTGCGCGCCGTTTTCCCGTGCCAGTCGCAGCGCCTTCAGAACAGCGGCTTCGGTGCGCGGATGGCTCAGATGCGTGCCCGTCGCCACCACGGCGCGGGTTTGCGCGATAAAGGCCGGATCGATGTCATCCTCGCACAACGCCATATCGGCGCAATTTTCCCGGTAAAAGATCAGCGGAAACTGGCTGTCATTGCGGATGCCGAGCAGCACAAGCGCCGTCAGCCGGTCCGGGTCGGTCACGACCCCGCGCACGTCCACACCTTCGCGCACCAGCTCTTCACGGATAAAGCGGCCCATGTGTTCATCGCCAACCCGCGTGATGAGCGCCGATTTCAGCCCCAGCCGCGCCGTGCCCGTCGCCATGTTGGTGGGGCTGCCACCGACATATTTCTGGAACGACCCCATATCTTCCAGCCGACCGCCCACCTGCGCGCCGTAAAGATCGACCGACGATCTGCCTATGGTGATGACATCAAGCGGTTTCATGCACTCTCCCCCCGGTGTGCCAGCCAGACTCATCGCAGCGCGGCACAGCTTTGGAATATTTATTCCATATTATTGCGCGGGGAAAGCCCTATTCGGTACCGCCGCCCCGCGCCGATCCGACAGCAACCGCCAGAGACACGGTCAACGCAATCGTCGCCGAGGGTGAGCGGAACGCGCCGAAATCAACTTCGGTGACCGTCAGGACCGCACTGGCATTGCGCGCCAGCGGGCTGGTCAACCGATCTGTCACCACGACAATCGGCAAGCCGCGCGCCCGTGCCTCATTCGCCAATGCGACGGTTTCTTCGGCATAAGGCGCAAAACTGACCGCGATCAGCGCATCACCGGGGCGCAGGGCGTGGCGGTGGTCCAACTGCCCCACGCCATCGTGCAGCATCGCGGGCACCGCCATTTTATCAAAGATATACGCAAGATAGGCCGCCACCGGAAACGACCGCCGCCGCCCGACGATATGCACCGTACTGGCCTGCGCCAGCACGGCTACGGCGGTGTTCAGCGCCTGTTCGTCCAGCGATTTTGTCAGCGCCTCCAGCGACAGACGCCCCGCTTCGACAAATTCCGCCAGAATCGCCGCAGGACTGCCACTGGCGCTGTCTTTCAGATTGCGCAGGCGCGTGGCATAGTCGGGAAACCCCGGCGCATACGCCTCGCGGAACAGCTTTTGCATCTCGGAAAAGCCCGAAAACCCAAGGATCTGGCAGAATCGCATCACCGCCGATGGTGGCACATCTGCCCCAGCGGCCAATTCGGCGACCGTCGAGACGGCTATCCGGTCGATATTTGCGGCGATGTAGTCCGCGCATTGGCGCAACCGGCGCGGCAGATCTTCCGTGACCAGCGAAAGACGCTCGCGGAATGCGTCAATGGTGGTTGGGGCGGGGCCGGTCAGTGACGTTTCCATGAATCCTCTTGACGTCACACGACGCAACACATCTGCTACCATGGAACAAATATTCCAGTGTGCAAGTGAAAAAAACCGGAGGATGGGATGGCGCGGCTGCGGGTGGGACTGATTGGCACAGGATTCATGGGCAAGGCGCATGCGCTGGCCTGGGCTCAGGTGCGGGCCGTGATGGGCACAAGCCTTGTCCCCGACCTCGCGGTGCTGTGCGACACGCCACTGGACCGCGCCGAGGCGATGGCCGACCAGTTCGGTTTCGTCCGCGCCACCGACGACTGGCGCGCACTGGTCAGCGATCCCGGCGTTGACGTGGTATCGATCACCACACCCAACCAGATGCACCACCCCATCGCCATGGCGGCGATCGCGGCTGGCAAGCATGTGTGGTGCGAAAAGCCCATGGCCCTGACCCTTGCGCAAGCCGCACAGATGGAGGCCGCGGCCCGCGCCGCCCATGTCAGCACCATGGTTGGCTACAACTATACCCACAACCCCGCCTTCATGCATGCCCGCGCCCTCATCGCAGATGGCACCATCGGCCGGCTGGTGCAGTTCCGCGGCTGGGTCGACGAGGATTATCAGGCCGACCCCGACCTGCCCTGGACATGGCGCGCGCGTCTGGCCGATGCCGGGCTTGGCGCGCTTGGCGATCTGGGTTGCCACCTCGTCAGCCTCGCCACGGGCGTCATGGGCCCGGTTGAAAGCCTGATTGCCCAGATGCAGACCATCCACACCACCCGCCCGCTGCCGGATGGTGGCATGGCGGCCGTCGAAAACGAAGATGCCGCGTCCGCGCTGCTGACGTTTGCTGGCGGCGCGCAGGGATCAATGGTGATCTCGCGTTCCGCCTGGGGCCGCAAATCCCGGCTGGGGTTCGAGGTGCACGGCACAAAGGGTATGCTGGCCTTCGATCAGGAACGCATGAACGAGCTGCGGCTTTACGTGAACGACGGCAACGCCGCGACCGCGGGCTTCAAGACCATCCTGACCGGCCCCGCCCATCCGCCCTACGGAAATTTCATTCCTGCGCCGGGGCATCAACTGGGCTTCAACGATCTGAAAGTCATCGAATGCGCCGCCCTGCTTGCGGCCATCGCGGGCGAGGCCGCCGCCCACCCCGATTTTACTGACGCGCTGGCGTTTGAACGGGTGATCCACGCCATGGCCGACAGCGCGCGCGCAGGCGGGCGACGGGTCGCACTGTAGCGACGGCCGGTCCGCAGGCGCAAGCCGCAGGGCCCGACCCTACAGCGCCTCCAGCCCCGCGCGAAAGCGCTGCGCGTTGGCCGCATAGCCCTGCGCCGATGCCAGCAGCCGTGCGCGGCCTGCGTCATCCAGCGCCCGCACCACGCGGCCCGGTGCTCCCATGACCAGCGATCCGTCAGCAATCTCTTTGCCCTCGGTCACCAATGCACAGGCCCCGATCAGGCACTCCCGCCCGATGCGCGCCCCGTTCAGCACCGTGGCCGACATGCCCACCAGCGTCGTCTCGGCAATCGTGCAGCCATGCAGCATCGCCTTGTGCCCAATCGTGCAATTGGCCCCGATGATCAGCGGAAACCCCCAATCGGTATGCAGCACCGCGTTTTCCTGAACGTTGGTGCCCGCGCCGATCTCGATCCACTCGTTATCGCCCCGGATTACCACCCCGAACCAGACCGACGCGCCCGCGCCGATACGGACCTTCCCCATCACATGCGCGCCCGGCGCGATCCAGGCCTCGGGGTGGATGTCGGGGGTTTGACCATCAAGGGCATAGATCATCGCGCAGCAAACTCCGCATTCAGGGACCGGATGAAATCGGACAGTGCGGGCTGACGGTCACGGCGCAGGCGCTCTGCCCGAAGAATGGTCGTCAACGCATTGAACGCGGTATCGATATCGTCATTCACGATAACATAGTCATACTCGCCCCAATGGCTGATCTCGGCCTCGGATTTCGCCATCCGTCCGGCAATCACCGCGTCCGAATCCTGGCCGCGCGCGCGCAACCGCCGCTCCAGCTCGGCGATTGAGGGCGGCAGCACAAAGACCGACACCACATCACGGCCAAGTGCGGACGACCGTATCTGCTGGCCTCCCTGCCAGTCGATGTCGAACACCGTATCCCGCCCCTCGGCCATTGCCGTCTCGACCGGCGCGCGGGGGCTGCCGTAGAGATGACCGAACACCTCGGCGTGCTCCAGCATCTGGCCATCCGTCACCATGTCCACAAACGCATCGTGGTTGCGGAAATAATACTCCCGCCCATCCGATTCGCCGGGCCGCGGCGGGCGCGTGGTGGCGGAAACCGAAAACCGCATCGTCGGATCCCAGTCCATCAGCCGCCGCGCCAGCGTTGATTTTCCTGCCCCCGAGGGTGATGACAGGATCAGTAACAGCCCCTTGCGCGTCACGCTTCACTCCACATTCTGCACCTGTTCGCGCATCTGATCGATGACCGTTTTCAGGTCAAGCCCGATACGGGTCAGCACAATATCGGACGCCTTGGAACACAGCGTATTCGCCTCGCGCATGAATTCCTGCATCAGAAAGTCGAACTTGCGCCCCACCTGTCCCTTGTCGGCCAGCAGCGCGTGCGCGGCCGCGATATGGGCACCCAGACGGTCCAGTTCCTCGGTCACGTCCGATTTCACCGCGATCAGGGCCAGTTCCTGCGTCATCCGCGCCTCATCCACCGCATCGGCCATCACCCGCGCAATCGCGTCTTTCATTGCCGCCGCTACATGATCGCGCCGGGCAAGGGCCGCCGCAGCCGCAGCTTCGGTCAGGACCGCCACTTGCGCCAGTTGCGCCGCGATCACGCCGTGCAAGGCCAGCCCTTCTGCCGCGCGCATCGCCTGAAAATCCGCCAGCAGCGCCGGCAGATCGGCCATGACCGCTGCGCGCAAAGCCCCGGTATCCTCATCCGCCGTACCGGTTTCAAGAACTCCCCGCACCGACAGCACATCGGCGGGTGAGGGCTGCGCCATCGTCACCCCGGCAGTCATTGCCGCCTGCTCCACCTCGGCCAGCGCGCGCAGCACCGCTGCGACCGCCACCGTGTTCAACCGCAGCGCGCCGTCGCCCCCGGCATCGCGCGACACGCGCAGGTTCAGGTTGATGTTCCCGCGCGACAGCCACTTGCCCAGATCGGTCCGGATCATCGGCTCCAGCCCTTCGATCCAGTCGGGCACGCGCAGCCTCAGATCCAGCCCCTTGCCATTCACGCCCCGGATGTCCCAGGCCCAGCTCGCCCCCGCCCCCTGCCCCTTCATCGCGGCAAAGCCGGTCATCGAGATTGTCATGCTGTCCCCCATCCGGCTCGCCCGGTGTTTACCATTTTACAAGATTGCCCGCCAAATATGCGCAATCTCGGGTACATTAACGTCTTGGTAACCTCTGGTGTCGGGGTCACCATGCCCTTTGGTTGCCTTAGCAGAGGGGGGACGCTGCGACAACGGGAAGGCATCTTGCGAAGGGGGCACGTCATGGTGGTGGATTTTGGCGCAAGCGGGCGCGGTACGGTCGCCGATTTCGCCCAGTTGCGCGGCTATTGGCAAGCGCTGCGTGACGGCCTCTGCCTGCCCCGGCGCGCCGATGTTGATCCGCGCGGGCTGGCCGCATCGTTGCACCGCGTGATGATCGCCGAACAGATCGCCCCCGGCCTTGCCCGCCTGCGTCTGGCAGGTTCGGCCTTTACCGATCTGATGGGGATGGAGGTGCGCGGCATGCCGCTGTCCGCCCTGTTCGATCCGGTGGCGCGCACGACATTGGAAACGGTTCTGGCCGACGTCTTTTCCGGCCACACCGCCGCCACGTTGATGCTCAAGTCTGATCGCGGCCAAGGTCGCCCGGCGCTGACGGCGCAATTGCTGCTGCTGCCCCTGCTGGATGATGCGGGCACCGCTGATCTGATGATCGGCTGTCTGTCCCTGCGCGGCGCCACCGGCCGCACGCCACGGCGCTTTCACATCGCGGATGTCAAACGCGAAACCCTGCATACCGCCTTGCACACGCAGCCCGACGTTGCCAAAAGCCCCACGTCGTTCCGCCCCGCAGTATATCGCCCGACGACCGTGCCCTACCTGCGGCTGGTCAAAGGGTAAGCCCGCCTTGGTCGCCGGGCAGCAGGGCGTTGGCACAGGCCGCCGCACCGCCCCTATAACTTGCCAAACGCCACCCCGCGCCAACCCCAGCCGCTGGCCGAGGCCAGATCCTGCAACGGCCCCTTCATCTCTTTGGAATTGAACCGGTAATTGTAAACCTGCCCATGGCCGCCATCTTCGGTAAACGCATAGGCGGTGCCAAAGCTGACTTCGGTTTTCTGCCCGCGAAACCCCGCCGCCATCAGTGCAAGCGACGGCACCCCGGCGCGCCACTCCACGGTCCAGTCGCGGTCCACCGACCGGACCTCGGCGTTCGCCTCATCGAATTTCATCAGCGTCTGGCTGACCCTGGTCAGGCTTGCCTTGGCGAAAATCTCGTACCATGTCGCGTCAACAATGCGCCACTCGGCCACCAGATCGCAGCCCTCTGCCGCCCCGTCTCGCACCACCCACGGGGCGCCGTCGCGGTTCAGCGCCAACAGTGCCGCGCGCAATGCGGGCTGCGGCATGCGCGCGACACCCCTGGCCGCCGCTTTATTGCCGGTCAGAAAATCAAACCATCCCATGAAAAATTCCCTTTGTTCAATCGTTGAAAAATCAGACCTGCGCCGAGTGTAGCGTAAAATCCGGGACAACGTTTACAAAAGGCGGCAGGCGGCCAAGGATAAACCCGTCCGCCCGCCTGTTCCCGTTCGTGCGGGCAAATGGGATGGCAGTGGTCGGCCCCGCTGCGAACACGGCAGGGCGCATTGGCCCCGCCGCGATTATTTACAGCGCAATCCGCTGTCCCGCCGTGCGGAACGCCGACAACTCTTCGGCCACGAGGAATGCCAGTTCCAGCGACTGGCTTGCATTCAGGCGCGGATCGCAGGCGGTATGATAGCGATCCGACAGATCCTCATCCGACACCGCGCGCAAACCACCCGTACATTCGGTCACGTCCTGACCGGTCATCTCGAAATGCACGCCGCCCGGAATGGTGCCCTCGGCCTTGTGAATGCCAAAGAACTCCCGCACCTCGCGCAGTACCGAATCAAAGGGCCGCGTCTTGTAGCCCGACGCCGCCTTGATCGTGTTGCCATGCATCGCATCGCAGGACCACACGACATTGGCCCCTTCTTCGCGTACCGCCTTGATCAGACGCGGCAGGTTTTCCCCCACCTTGCCCGCCCCAAAGCGCGCGATCAGGGTCAACCGCCCCGCCTCATTCGCCGGATTCAGTTTCGCCATCAGCACCTTCAGGTCATCGGCGCTCGTCGTCGGCCCGCACTTCAGGCCAATCGGGTTCTGCACGCCACGCGCAAACTCCACATGCGCGCCGTCCGGCTGCCGGGTGCGGTCGCCGATCCAGATCATGTGCCCCGACCCGGCCACCGGCAGGCCGGTGATGGAGTCAATCCGGCACAAGGCCTCTTCATACTCCAGCAGCAGCGCTTCGTGGCTGGTGTAGAACTCCACTGTCGACAGCTGATGCGCCGTATCCCCATCCACACCCGCCGCCGACATGAAGTCGAGCGCGTCCGAGATGCGGTTCGACAGCTCACGGTACCGCTCGGCCTTGTCATGCTCGGCAAAGCCCAGCGTCCAGGAATGCACCCGGTGAATATCGGCGAAACCGCCCGTCGAAAACGCGCGCAACAGGTTCAACGATGCCGCCGCCTGCGTATAGGCCTGCAGCATGCGCGAGGCATCAGGGATGCGCGCCTCGGGTGTGAAGTCGAAGCCGTTGATGATGTCGCCGCGATAGCTGGGCAGTTCCACCCCGCCAATCACTTCGGTGCCTGCCGACCGCGGCTTGGCAAACTGCCCTGCCATCCGGCCCACCTTGATGACCGGAACCTTGGCCCCGTAGGTCAGCACAACTGCCATCTGCAGCATGACGCGGAATGTGTCACGGATGTTGTCCGCGCTGAACTCTGCAAAGCTTTCGGCGCAATCGCCGCCCTGCAGCAGGAACGCTTTCCCCTCGGCCGCCAGCGCCAGCTGCTTCTTCAGCTTGCGCGCCTCGCCCGCAAAAACCAGCGGCGGATACTTGGCCAGCTGCGCTTCGGCAGCCTGCAGCGCCGTCTGATCGGGATAATCCGGCATCTGCACCCGCGGTTTCGCGCGCCAGTCTGATTTGCTCCAGCCCTTGGTCATTGGAAGTCTCCGAAAGTTGCCCGTGCGGATATACGGCGGGAAAGTCCCGATGGCTAGGGCAAGATCGCAGAAACCGATCAGTATCGCACTTGCGAAGCGCCAGAATATACTGTTTCGATGCGCTGATACCGACACATACAGGTCGCAAGATGCAAAGCCCACAGCGCAAAGCCACGACGGTGGCGAAAACCGATGCCCCGCGTCGGTTCGTCTTCCTGCTGTTGGACCGCTTTACCATGATAAACTTCGCAGGCGCGATCGAACCGCTGCGTCTGGCCAATCACGCCGCGGGTTACCCGGTTTATACCTGGGCGCTCGCCGGCGAAGGCGGGGTCGAGAAAACCTGCTCCAACGGTGCCACGTTCCGGCTCGATTTCGGGCTGGACGAGGTGGACCGCGACGATACCGTGCTCGTCTGTGGCGGCATCGACATTCAGCACACCACCACCAAGAGCGTCGTCGGCTGGCTGCGGCGCGAGGCGCGGCGCGGCGTCACCATCGGCGGTCTGTGCACCGGGGCATATGCACTGGCAAAGGCCGGGCTGCTGGACGGCAAAAAGGCCACGATCCACTGGGAAAACCATGACGGCTTTGCCGAAGAGTTCGAAGATGTGAATCTGCTGAAATCCGTCTTCGTGATGGATGGCAACCGCTGGTCCACCGCCGGGGGTATCTCCTCCATCGATCTGATGCTGCGGATCATCGCGGCGGACCACGGCGAGGATATGGCCAACACGGTCGCCGATCTGATGATCTATTCCACGATCCGCACCGATCAGGATACCCAGCGCCTGTCGGTTCCCACCCGCATCGGAGTGCGCCACCCGAAATTGTCACAAGTGATCCACATGATGGAAGCGAACATCGAAGACCCGATGTCGCCTGCCGATCTTGCCGAAGAAGTCGGCATGTCCACCCGCCAGCTGGAACGCCTGTTCAGCCGCTACCTGAACCGCTCACCCAAGCGCTACTACATGGAACTGCGCCTGCAAAAGGCCCGCAACCTGCTGCTGCAAACGGATATGAGTGTGATTAACGTGGCTCTCGCCTGCGGTTTTGCCTCGCCCTCGCATTTCTCCAAATGCTACCGGGCGCACTACAACACGACACCGTACCGCGAGCGGGGATCGCAAGGTGGCGGGATGGGGATACGGTTGTCGATCTGACGGGCAACCGCGCTTCGCAGTCGGACCAAAGCCTGCAAGGCCGGGCCTGACATCGCGCGAGGATACGCTGCTGGCCTTGCCGGGTGTAGCCACGGGTCCGCAGCCACCGGCATATCGCCCGTTGGCAGGCGCGACAGCCCGTAAACTGGCCTTAAAAACAAATCAGTTTCAGTCAACCAACCGACAATTCCCCGCCAGCTATCGTACCAGCCGCGCCACCAGATCAGGCAGGTCGTCATAGTGATCCAGCAACGCCTCCGGTGCCAGCCGCGCCACCCCCGCCCCTTCGGGTCCGAACGTCACCAGTGCCACAGGCACCCCCGCCGCCAGCCCGGTTTTGCGGTCTGTCTCGGTATCGCCCACCAGCATCGACCGCGCCATGATGCCGCCCGCCTGCTCGACCGCCAGCCGGTAGGGCGCGACATCGGGCTTGCGCACCGCCAGCGTATCGGCGCCCACCAGCGCCCCGAACATGTCCCTGATCCCCAACCGCGTCACCAGCGTTTCCGCCAGGCCTGCCGGTTTGTTGGTGCATATCGCCAGCCGGCAATCCGCCGCAAGCAAGGCCTCCAACGCCGCGACAACCCCCGGATAAAGCCGGGTATGCGTGTCAATCCCCCTGGCATAGGCCGCCAGCAACACCGGGTACTGCGCATCCACATCCGCATCGGACAGCGGCAGGCCCAGCCGCGCATATCCTGCCCGCAGCATCGCCCGCCCGCCGTGAAACGCGGTCAGCGTATCGTGCGGCCCCAGCACATCACCGTGCCCCAGCCCGCGAAAGCACGCATTTGCCGCCGCCAGCAAATCGGCGGACGTATCGGCAAGCGTCCCGTCCAGATCAAAAACCACCGTGCGCATTGTTGTAACCATCCGTGAGTCTGCGGCCCCTTGCGGCGCGCCACTTTGGGGGTAAAACGGGCGCGAGCGTAATGGAAGGGGCAACATGGCCGTCGCATTGATCGTTCTGGCCGCTGGTCAGGGCACCCGGATGAATTCCGATCTGCCCAAAGTCCTGCATCAGGTGGGCGCAGCCCCCCTGCTCCATCACGCATTAAGCGCGGGTCAGTCGCTCGATCCCGACCGCATCATCGTCGTCGCGGGCCATGGGGCCGAGGCTGTCACCAGTTCGGCACGCGCTTTTGACGACCGGATCATCGTTGTGGTGCAAGCCGAACAACTCGGCACCGCCCACGCCGTCGCAGCAGCCACCCCCGCCCTTGCCGATTTCACGGGCGACGCCGTGGTGCTTTACGGCGACACCCCCTTTGTCCGCGCCGAAACCCTGACCGCCATGCAACAGGCGCGGGCGCATCACGCCATCGTCGTCCTCGGCTTCCACGCCGCGGACCCCGGTCGCTATGGCCGCCTTGTCACCACAGCCGACAGCCTTGAAAAGATCGTGGAATTCAAGGATGCCAGCCCCGAAGAACGCAACCTGTCGCTGTGCAACTCTGGTGTGATCTGCGCCGACAGCGCCATGCTCGCCACCCTTGTCGCCGCCGTCGGCAACGATAACGCCAGCGGCGAATATTACCTGACCGACATCATCGCCCTGGCCCGCGCCGGGGGCCACAGCGCGGGCGTCGTGCTGTGCGACGAATCCGAAACTCTGGGCATCAACGCACGGCACGAACTCGCAGCGGCCGAAGCCGCCTTCCAATCCCGTGCCCGGATCGAAGCGATGGAAAACGGCGTCACCCTCACCGCGCCCGATACGGTATTCTTCGCCCTCGGCACCCATATCGGGCGCGATGCCACCATCGGCCCGAACGTGATCTTCGGCCCCGGCGTCACCATCGAATCCGGTGCGGAAATCAAGGGTTTCTGCCACCTCGAAGGCTGCCATATCAGCCGTGGCGCGACTGTCGGCCCCTTCGCCCGGCTGCGCCCGGGCGCGGAACTGGCCGAGCATGTGCATGTCGGCAACTTCGTGGAAATCAAGAACGCCATCCTTGATGAAGGCGTCAAGGTTGGCCATCTGACCTATATCGGCGACGCTGATGTCGGTGAGCATACCAACATCGGTGCAGGCACCGTGACGTGCAACTACGATGGCGTGATGAAGCACCGCACCACCATCGGCAAACGTGCCTTCATCGGCTCCGATACAATGCTGGTGGCCCCCGTCGCCGTGGGTGACGATGCGATGACGGGTTCCGGGTCCGTCATCACCCAAGACGTCCCCGCGGGCGCGCTGGCCCTGGGCCGGGCGAAACAGGTGACGAAACCCGGCCTCGCCATCCGCCTGATGGACCGTCTGCGCGCGATCAGGGCCGCCAGGGGGAACGCGTAAATGTGTGGCATCATCGGCATTCTGGGCCATCACGAAGTCGCCCCCCTGCTGGTTGAAAGCCTGAAGCGGCTGGAATACCGCGGCTATGACAGCGCAGGTATCGCCACCATCAACAAAGGCGCCCTCGACCGACGCCGTGCCGTGGGCAAGCTGGTCAACCTGTCGGACCTGCTGGTCCACAATCCGCTCGCGGGCAAAGCGGGCATCGGTCACACCCGCTGGGCCACCCATGGTGCGGCAACCGTTACGAACGCGCATCCGCACAAGGCAGGATCGGTCGCCGTCGTCCACAATGGCATCATCGAGAACTTTCGCGAACTGCGCATGGAACTGGCACAG
>JAYSSN010000055.1:0-13885 GCA_043720555.1 Rhodobacterales bacterium
TGGAAGAACTGGAGGCTGCAGCCAAAGCCGAAGGAATGCTGACCACCATCGCGCTGCCGCATGACTGGTGCGGCTATGGCGCCGTGATCGAGGGCTTCAAGGCGAAGTATCCCGAAATCAGCGTGAACGAGCTGAACCCCGATGCGGGCTCGGCCGACGAGGTCGAGGCGATCAAGGCCAACAAGGACAACACCGGCCCGCAGGCCCCCGATGTCATCGACGTCGGTCTGGCGTACGGCCCCTCGTCGAAAGCGGAAGGTCTGACCCAGCCCTACATGGTGTCAACCTGGGCCGAGATCCCCGACAACATCAAGGATCCTGAAGGCCACTGGTACGGCGATTACTACGGCGTGATGTCGTTCCTTGTGAACAAGGATCTTGTCGCCAACACGCCCGCCGACTGGGCCGACCTGATGAAGCCCGAATATGCGGGCCAGGTGGCGCTTGCCGGCGATCCGCGCGCCTCGAACCAGGCCATCCTTGCCGTGCATGCGGCAGGCCTGAGCAGCGGTGCTGCGGCAGGTGACGCCGCCGGCAAGGCAGGGCTTGACTACTTTGCCGCGCTGAACGCCGCCGGCAACTTTGTGCCCGTGATCGGCAAGGCCGGCACGCTGGCCCAGGGAACCACGCCGATCGTCGTGATGTGGGACTACAACGCGCTCGCGGCCCGCGACACCCTTGCCGGCAACCCGCCGGTCGAGGTGGTGGTGCCCGCAACAGGCGTGCAGGCCGGTGTCTATGTACAGGCCATTTCGGCCTATGCGCCGCACCCGAATGCCGCCAAGCTGTGGATGGAATATCTCTATTCCGACGAGGGGCAGCTGTTGTGGCTGAAGGGCTACTGCCACCCGGCCCGCTTTAACGCGATGGTTGCCGCGGGCAAGGTTCCGCAGGAACTGATCGACGCGCTGCCCCCGGCTGCTTCGTATGAAGCCGCCTATTTCCCGACGCTGGACGAGGTCGACGCCAACAAGGTTGCCGTTGTCGAAGGCTGGGACGCAACGGTCGGCGCCAACGTCGAATAAGGGTTTGACACATGTGCCCGCCCCGTGCGCCATGCCGGGGCGGGCATCCATTTTGCGACAGGGTCACCCAGAACCTTGCGCATATCACAACAGGGACGGTGCCGATGCCAGACGCCAGTCAACGCGCCGATCCGGTGCCGCTGGCCCCCAAGCCGGGGCGACGATTGCCATGGCACTGGCTTGGGTTGCTGCCTTTCCTCGCCTTTACGCTGCTGTTCCTGATCCTGCCCACGATGAAGATCGTGCTGGGCGCTTTCCAGTCGGCGGACGGCGGCTTCACCGTGCAGAACATCGTCGATCTGAACACCGGATCCATCCGGTCGGCCTACTGGATTTCGATCAAGCTGTCGCTGATCTCGGCTGCTCTGGGCTGCCTTGTCGGCTTTGGCATGGCGGCGGGCGTGGTGCTGGGGGGGCTGCCGAAATGGTTGCGCAGCCCGCTGCTGACGTTTTCCGGCGTCGCCTCGAACTTTGCCGGCGTGCCGCTGGCTTTCGCCTTCATCGCCACGCTGGGCCCGGCGGGATTGATAACCCTGTATCTCAAGACCGAATTCGGCATCAACCTGCGCGCCATGGGGTTCAACCTGCTCAGCTTCTGGGGCCTTGTCGTCACCTATCTGTTCTTTCAGATCCCCCTGATGATCCTGATCATCACCCCGGCGCTTGATGGCCTGAGGCGTGAATGGCGCGAGGCAGCGGCTATCCTGGGGGCTACAGGCACTCAGTACTGGCGGATGGTCGCCCTGCCGATCCTGTTTCCTGCGCTGCTGGGCACCTTCGCGCTGCTGTTCGCCAATTCCTTTGGTGCCGTTGCCACCGCCTATGCGCTGACCGGGCCACAGCTGAACATCGTGCCGATCAAGCTGTTCGCGCAGATCCGCGGCGATGTGCTGGGCAACCCGAACCTTGGCTATGCGCTGGCCTTCGGGATGATCGTCATCACGGGCATTGCGAATGTGATCTACATCACGCTGCGCGCACGGTCCGAACGGTGGCTGAAATGATGCGGGTTCTGTCATGGATCGTGCTGATCTTGGGGCTGTTGTATTTCATCCTGCCGCTTGCCGGGATGGCCGAGTTTTCGCTGAAAATGCGGCGCGGGGTCTATTCGCTGGATGCCTACGCCAAGGTTCTTGGCGATCCCCAGTTTCAGCAGACCTTTGGCTATTCGGTGCTGATGGCGCTGGCGACCATCGTCTTCGGCGTGCTGCTGGTGGTGCCCACGGCCTATTGGGTGCGCCTGAAATTGCCGGGCGCACGGCCCTATATCGAATTTATCACGCTGCTGCCGCTGGTGATCCCCGCCATCGTTATCGTGTTCGGCTATATCCGGCTTTACAACACGTCCAGCTGGCTGCCGCTGACCGGATCGACCGCGGGCACCAACATCCTGCTGATGATGGGTTATGCCACGCTTGCGCTGCCTTACATGTACCGCTCGGTCGATACCGGGCTGCGCACCATTGACGTGGGCACCCTGACGGAAGCGGCGCAGTCGCTGGGTGCGGGATGGTTCACCATCCTTGCGCGCGTGATCGTACCGAATGTGCTGGTGGCCGTGCTGTCGGGGGCGTTCCTGACCTTTGCGATCGTGATCGGCGAATTCACCATGGCAGCACTGCTCGACCGGCCGGCCTTTGGCCCCTACATGCAGATCCTGGGGTCCAACCGCGCCTATGAACCGCCTGCCCTCGCCGTGATTGCCTTTGCCATCACCTGGGCCTGCATGGGCCTGATCCAGCTGGTCACCCGCTTTTCCAAACATACACGGGCGCAAGCATGACGTTTCTGAACCTCGGCCATCTGGAAAAATTCTTTGGGACCAACCGGGTGGTCAAGGATTTCAGCCTTGCAATCGGTGAGGGTGAGTTCGTGTCGCTGCTCGGGCCATCCGGTTGTGGCAAGACCACGGTGCTGCGGATGGTGGCCGGATTCGAGGCCCCCACGCGCGGCGCGATCACCATTGGCGGGCAGGATGTGGTGGGTCTGCGCCCCAACCAGCGCAACATCGGCATGGTGTTTCAGGCCTACGCGCTGTTCCCGAACCTGACGGTGGCCCAAAACGTCGGCTTTGGCCTCAAGGTCAAAGGCGTGAGCCGGGCAGAGACGGACGCCCGCGTGACCGAAATGCTGGACCTCATCGGCTTGCCCGATCTGGGTGGGCGCTATCCGTTCCAGTTGTCGGGCGGGCAGCAGCAGCGTGTGGCGCTGGCCCGCGCGCTGGCGGTACGGCCACGGGTGTTGCTGCTGGACGAACCGCTGTCGGCGCTGGATGCAAAGATCAGGGTCAGCTTGCGGGCGGAAATACGCGAGATCCAGCGACGCCTGGGCATCACCACCATCTTCGTCACCCATGACCAGGAAGAGGCGCTGAGCATGTCCGACCGGGTCGTCGTGATGAACGGCGGGATTGCCGAACAGGTGGGCACCCCGTTCGAGGTGTATAACCGCCCCGCAACCAAATTTGTGGCGAACTTCGTGGGCACGCTCAACACGTTTGACGCAAAGGTCGAAAACGCCTCGGAAGGACGCATCAGCCTGGGTGGCGTGCAGGTGGCGCTTGGCGCGCCTGTCCCTGCCGGGGCGACCGTGTCCATCGCGTTGCGGCCCGAGGCGGTGCAACTGGGCCGTGCCGCGGGGCGTGAAGTGGTGCTGCCAGCGGTGATCGAGGATGTGCATTTCATGGGCTCTGTCATCCGCGTGCGCGCACGGGCGGCGGGGGCATCGGTGGCACTGGACACCTTCAACCGCGCCGACAGCCCGCCCCCGGCAGTGGGGTCCGCGGCCGAGATCAGCCTGTCGGCACGGGATGTTATTGTTTTGCAGGGGTAAGGGCACAGAATTGCCCGCACCGCGCGACCTTGCCATACCTTTCGAAACTACGAGCGCTACTACCCCTTCACGCGCCGGTTTTCAGGATCATGAAGCGCCGCCAGATGCACCGTTGCAGCCACGCGCTGTGACGCAACCTCCAGCTCGTATTTGCCGCTGGCCACAAATCCCTCCGTCACCCCATCCGGATGCCGCACATACCCATACCCGATCGGCTTGCCGATGGTGTGCCCGTAGCCGCCCGATGACAGCCAGCCAACGCGCTCGCCGTCGCGGTAAATCGTCTCGCGCCCCAACAGAACGACGGTCGGGTCGGCAACCGTGAACCCGGCAAGGCGTTTGTTCACGCCACCGGCCAGCTGTGCCGCCACCGCCTCGCGCCCCTGAAACGGCAGACCGGATTTCATCTTCATCGCCCAGGCCAACCCCGCCTCGACCGGCGTATGATCGGGTCCGATATCGGCACCCCAGGCGCGATAGCCTTTTTCCAGCCGCAGCGTTTCGATCGCGCGGTAACCTGCGTTGACCAGCCCGAGCCCCGCCCCGGCGGCCATCAGCGCCTCGTACACCGTCACGGCCATGTCGGCCGGCACGTGCAACTCCCACCCGAGTTCCCCCACATACGTCACGCGCAGCGCCAGCACCGCGCAGCCCGCAATGCTGATCGTGCGGGCCGTGGCAAACGGGAAGGCGGCATTGCTCAGATCATCCGGGCAGACCCGTTGCAGAACCGCCCGCGCGTTGGGCCCCATCAGTGACAACACCGATGATGCACCCGTCACGTCCACCAGCTGCGCATTGGCATCGGCGGGGATGTTCCGCGCGATCCAGTCAAAATCGTGAGTGGCAAAGCCGGTTCCGGTGACGATGTAGAACTGGTCATGCGCCGTGCGGGCCACCGTCAGATCACACTCGATCCCGCCCCTCGCGTTCAGCATCTGCGTGTAGGTCAGGGTGCCAACCGGGCGATCAACAGCCCCGGCCGCGATCCACGACAGGGCTTTTGCGGCGTCCGGCCCCTTCAGGATGAATTTGGCGAAACTGGACTGATCAATCAGCACCGCCGCGGTCCGGCAGGCCTGATGTTCCCGCGCTACAGCGTCGAACCAGCCGGGACGGTCATACGAATAGCGGTCCACCGGGGTCTCACCTTTGGCGGCAAACCAGTTGGGGCGCTCCCAGCCCAGCTTTTCGCCAAAACACGCCCCGGCCGCGGTCAGATGGGCATACAGCGGCGAGCGGCGGGTGGGGCGTGCAGACCGCATCTCTTCCGCCGGCCAGGCGATGGTGTAGTGCTTGGCGTACGCCTCCATCGTACGGGTGCGGATCCAATCGGTGCTGCGGTGAACAGCGCCGAAACGGCGGATATCGACGGGCCACAGATCGAACGGGGCTGATCCCTGCACCACCCATTCCGCCAGCGCCATCCCTGCACCGCCGCCCGACGCGATCCCGAACGCGTTGAATCCTGCGCCGACGAACAGGTTTCGCAGCTCCGGTGCCTCGCCCAGAATGAAGTTGCCATCGGGGGTAAAACTTTCGGGGCCGTTGATCAGCTGCTTGACCCCTGCGTGTTCCAGCGCAGGCACGCGGGCAATCGCGTCTGCCATGAACTGGCTGTAGTGGTCGAAATCCGACGTGAGGAGTTCAAAGTGAAACCCCTCCGGGATACCATTGGTCGCCCAGGGTTTCGGGTTCGGCTCATACCCGCCCCAGACGAGGCCACCGACCTCTTCTTTCCAGTAGGTCAGCCGGTCAGGGTCACGCAGTGTGGGCAGCGCCGAGGTCACTCCGGCTATCTTTTCGGTGACCATGTATTGATGTTCGACCGACACAAGCGGCACATTGACACCCACGGTCGCCGCGAGCGTGCGCGTCCATTGGCCGGCGCAAACAATGACCTTTTCGCACTGGATGGTGCCATGGGTGGTTTGCACGCCCGTGATGCGGCCCTCATTCACGATGATGCGGGTGACGGGGGTGTCTTCAAAGATTTGCACCCCCGCCATCCGCGCCCCTTTGGCGAGCGACTGGGTGATGTCAGACGGGTTCGCCTGCCCGTCCGTGGGCAGATAGGCGGCACCCACCAGATCGTCGATCGTCATCAGAGGCCAAAGCGCGTGCGCCTCTTTCGGCGTCAGCAGGTGCATTTCCAATCCAAAGGAATGCGCGGTGGTTGCCTGGCGTTTAACTTCTGTCCAGCGTTCGGCATTGCAGGCAAGGCGCAGTCCGCCGTTCATTTTCCAGCCGGTGTTCAGGCCGGTTTCAGCCTCCAGCCGTTTGTAAAGATCGACCGAATAGCCCAAAAGTTGCGTGATGTTGGCCGAGGTGCGCAATTGCCCGACCAGACCTGCCGCATGAAACGTGGTGCCGGATGTCAGCTTTTTACGCTCCAGCATTACTGTGTCGGTCCAGCCGAGTTTGCCCAGATGGTAGGCCGTGGAACAGCCGATGATTCCACCGCCTATGACGACGGCACGCGCGGTGGTGGGAAGGTCGGTCATCTGGGCCTCTTACGGATGGCGGAAGGTGTCGCAGGCCGTGCGGTAGGTGGCAAGACTGGTGGCAGTGTAGGCGGCAAAGTCGATGGGCAGATCGGAATGAATTTCCTGCACCATGGACCACATCGCCTCACGCAGTGCGCTCGCCGCTTTCATCGCGCGGTAGCGGTGCCAGAGTGCGGCATCGGGCGGGCGATTGAAATAGGTGGCCAGCATGCGGGATTCCTGCGCATGGCTTAACCCTGCATTGGCGAGTGCCCCAAGGTCGAAGAGCGGCGAGTTGAAGCCGGCATATTCCCAGTCGATCAGCCACATCCGCTCGCCGTCATGCAAGAAATTGGCTGGCAGCAGATCGTTGTGGCCGAAGATCAGATCGATGGGGCCCACCTCCGCCTCCAGTTCCGCCGCATCAGCCAGCAAATCATCGGTGAAATGGCCGCTGCCGCCTTCGCGCAAGGTGGCTGCATAGTCGCGCAGTGTATGAAAGACCCAAAACAGGGGTGCCGGGCCGCGCAGGTGTTTGGGGATGTCGCGGTGTGTGCGGATGACGATGGCTAGGGCCAGATCAAGCTGGGCATCATCGCAAAGATCGGCGGCAGTCAGGGTGCGGGCCGCGATGAAGTCGATGACCAGAGCGCCCTCGGCATGGTAACGCACGGCGGGGGAAATGCCCGCCGCATGGGCGGCCTTTGACGCCGCAAGTTCGGTGGCGCGGACAATATGATGCACGGGAATGTCGCCGCCGATCCGGACAACCGCTCTGCCGCCCTGATCGGTAACGACGAAGTTCTGGTTCGTGATGCCGCCCGGCAGTGGCCGGACATCTGGCTTTCCCTGCCAGATCGGCAGGCTGCGCGCGCGGTCCTGAGGTGTCATGGTTCCCCCTGTCAGCGCAGGAAAGCGGCAAACCGGGGGGATGTCAAAGGGTCACCCCTTCGCCAGATGCTCAAACAGCCGTGCGACGCCTTCGGCACCGGGGTCGTTATGCCCTGCGAGTTTGTCTTCCGACAGATAGCTGGCCCGGCCCGCTTTGGCGCGGGTCATCTGCGCCGTGGCATCCGCCCCGTTGCGGGCGGCGCGGGCGGCGGCATCGACGCCCTCGGAAAGGGCGGCAAGCGCGGGGGCAAGGGCGTCGATCATGGTCCGGTCTCCGGGTTCTGCGCCACCCACCTGCATGACGCGGGTCAGGCCGGACTGCAGGGCGGCGATCCAGCCTTTGCCGGATGCGCTGGCATCCCCTGCGGCGGCAAAGAAGATGGCCAGCAGCACACCGGATGATCCGCCCATGGTCTGGCTCAGTTCGTTGCCGATGGCGCGATACGCCTGGGTGATGTCAGCCAGCGGCAGCCGGTCAAGGGCCACCACAAGCGCACGGGCCGCAGTAGCGAGCGTTGAACCGGTATCGCCATCGCCCGATTTGGCGTCCAGCGCGTTCAGGTCGCGCTCGGCCGCAGTCAGCGCCGCACAACAGCGATCAATCAGGGCGCGGCGCGCGGGATGCGCCGAGGCAAGCGCCTTGATCGGGGCAAGACCATCCGGCAATGGTTTGATCGCCACGGGCACCAAAGCCTGCAATCCCGGCCATGCCGGGGGCGCGACGGGGGCCGCAAGTGCGGTGACTTCGGCGGGCGCGACGGGCAACACCGACACCGAAAACCCCTGCATATTCAGCGAGGTCATCATGGCCGCAGGACCGATGATCCATTTCAGATGCAGCGCCAGCGGCGAGCGGGCCAATTCGTCCGCAAGGACAGCCATTTCAAGCGGTGTGGTGCCCCCAAGGTTGTTCAGCAGGGCGACATTGCCATTGCCCTGCACATGCGGCATCAGTTTATCCACCACCATGCCCATGGCGGCTCGGGCCCCGGTGAAATCCACCTGCTGCACGCCCGCCTCGCCATGGATGCCAAGGCCAAGTTCCGCCCGGCCTTCACCAATGCGGTCTTCCTTGGGGCTGCCCGGCACGGTGCAGGTATCCAGCGACATGCCGATGCTGACCACCCCCTTGATGACTTTTTGCGCCGCCTCCGTCACGGCATCAAGGTCGGCACCGGCTTCTGCCATGGCACCCGCAATCTTGTGAACAAACAGCGTGCCCGCGACGCCGCGCGCCTGTGGCAGATGCGGCAGCGCAATATCATCATCGACGATCACCATGCTGACCTGCAAGCCAAAGGCGCGGGCACGCTCGGCCGCCAGGCCAAAGTTCAGGCGGTCACCCGTGTAATTCTTGACGATCAGAAGGCAGCCCGCCTTGCCCGTCACTGCCAGAATACCGGCCAGAACGGCATCCACCGACGGGCTGGCGAACACCTCGCCACAGACCGCTGCCGTCAACATGCCCCGGCCCACAAAGCCCGGATGGCTGGGTTCGTGCCCCGATCCCCCGCCAGACACCAGCGCCACCTTTGAGCGGTCCCAATCGCTGCGGACCACCACCTTGATATGGGGATAGCCATCCAATCGCGCGAGGTGCCCGCCAGAGGTGCGGATCAAACCGTCGATCGCCTCGGTGACAAGGGTCTCTTTGCTGTTCATGAACTGTTGCATTGTCAACTCCTTACACGACGTTTTTCAAGCAACGCGGGCGCCGCTGGCGTCAAACCAAAGCGGGTTGGCGGGGTGGATCTGCACGGTGTCACCCGGGCGATGTCTGGTGTGGGCTTCGGTCAGGGTCACCAGATCATGCGGGCCCATCACCAGATGCAGGCGGGTCTGGTCGCCCAGACGTTCCACCCGGCGGATCGTGGCCGGCTGGCCTGCACCAAGGGCGATATGTTCGGGCCGCAGGCCGATCTGGGTGGCATTTCCGGGGCCGTCGCCAAAGGCGTGCGCCGGCAGGATGTTGATACGCGGCTGGCCGAGACGGGTCGCCACGTAGATGTTGACGGGATTGTCGTAGATCTCGCGCGGAGAGCCGAACTGCACCAGGCGTCCTGCGTCAAGCACACCCACATGGGTGGCCATCGTCATCGCCTCGATCTGGTCGTGGGTCACGTAAAGGAACGTCGCGCCAAGCTCGGCATGGATGCGCTTCAGTTCGATGCGCAGTTCCGCGCGCAACTTGGCATCCAGCGACGAAAGCGGTTCGTCCATCAGATAGATGCGCGGGTTGCGGACCAGAGCGCGACCAATCGAGACGCGCTGCATCTCGCCGCCCGACAGCTCCGTGGCTTTGTTGTCCAGCTTGTGGCCGATCCGCAGGACATCAGCAACCTTCTGGATTTGCTGGGCAATCTGTGCCTCCGGAACCTTCAGCACGGGGCTGCGCAGAGGGAAGGCAAGATTGTCACGCACCGACATGTGCGGGTAAAGCGAGTACTGCTGAAACACCATCGCAATATCTCGCTGCGCGGGCGTATCGCGCACGACGCTGACCCCGCCGATCGCGATATTGCCGCCATCGGGGCGTTCAAGCCCCGCGATCAGACGCAGAGTTGTGGTTTTCCCCGCCCCCGTGGGCCCGAGCAGTACGACAAACGCGCCATCGGGGATGGTCATGGACACATCGGCAAGCGCCTTTGCGGTGCCGAATGCTTTGGACAGATGCGACAGACGGACCTCAGCCATGAAGCACCCCGGCATTCGCAGCGGTGCGCAGCGCACGACCCGAGGTTTCATCAAAGACCGACAGGGTCGCCGCGTCGAACGAAAGCCCCACGGTTTCACCTATCTTTACCACCTGCCCCGACGGTGCGCGGGCCTTCAACGTGCCGTTGGGCGACGACAACGTGATGATCTGCGTGGTGCCAAGGTATTCGGATGCCTCGATTTTTCCCCGGTACGCACCGCTGTCACCCAGTTGAACATGTTCGGGACGTACCCCAAGAACACGCGGGCCGGGAGCCGCTTCGTCATGGATTTCGGGGGTGGCGATGGTAACGCCGTTCAACGAAACAGAGCGGTCCCCCGCCCTGACTGCGCCCTCATATCGCAGAAAATTCATCGACGGGCTGCCGATGAAGCCGGCCACAAACAATGTCGCGGGGTGGTCGTAGATGTCCTGCGGTTTGCCAAACTGTTCAACAACTCCGTGATTCATCACGACAATCTTGTCGCCCATCTGCATCGCCTCAAGCTGGTCGTGTGTCACGTAAACCGTGGTGGCCCCCATCCGGTCATGCAGGGCGCGCAGTTCTTCGGCCATGTGTTCGCGGAACTCGGCATCAAGCGCGCCAAGCGGTTCGTCCATCATGAAGGCCTTGGGATCGCGCACGATGGCGCGGCCAAGGGCAACGCGCTGCCGGTCGCCGCCCGACAGGCCGCCGACGGGTTTGTCAAGGATGTCTGTGATGCCAAGGATGCGTGCGACCTCGGCCACCCTGGCCTTGACCTGTAGGGTTGGAAGCCCTTGTGATACAAGGGGATAGCTGATGTTCTTGCGCACGTTCATATGTGGATACAACGCAAACATCTGGAAAACGAACGCGATGTCACGTTGGCTGGCGGGCTTTTGGCTGACCTCTTCGCCATCAATGAAAATCTCGCCCGATGTTGGCAGTTCCAACCCTGCGATCATGCGCAAGGTGGTGGTCTTGCCGCAGCCCGACGGCCCCAGCAGCATGAAAAACTCGCCGTCACCGATGGTGAACGACGACGCCTTCACCGCCGTAAAGGCCCCGAATTCCTTGCGCAGGTTGCGGATGATGATCTCGGCCAAGGGGTTACTCCGGGAAATGGCTGGTGATGATGAACATCACGGTGCCGGTCAGCGTGACGATGAAGCTGTAGGTAAAGGCCCAAAGCGCGTAGGGCTGCATCAGCATCACCACACCGAGGGCAATCAGTATGGTGGCCAGCATTTCCCACGGGCCACGGCGCAGGCGAAGAAGGCCGGACAGGAAGTTTGTCATTTCCGCACCGCCCCGAATGTAATGCCGCGCAGCAGGTGTTTGCGCAGCATGATGGTGAAAACCATGACCGGCAGCAGAAACAGCGTGACCCCTGCCCCGACCGCAGGCCAGTCCTGCCCGCCGACCCCGATGATGGTGGGGATGAAGGGCGGGGCGGTCTGGGCGGTGCCGGATGTCAGCAGCACGGCAAAGGCATATTCGTTCCAGGCGAAGATCAGACAGAAAATGGCCGTTGAGGCAATGCCGGTCGCGGCTTGCGGCAGGACGACTTTGCGAAACGCCTGAAAGCGGGTGTAGCCATCAATCAGCGCCGCCTCTTCATATTCGCGGGGTATCTCGTCGATGAAGCCTTTCAGCAGCCAGACGGCAAGGCTGATGTTCACCCCGGTGTAAAGCAGGATCATGCCCAGATGGGTGTCCGACAGACCAAGGCTGCGGTACATCAGGAAAATCGGGATGGCGACGGCGATGGGCGGCATCATCCGGGTGGACAGAATGAAGAACAAAAGATCATCCTTCAGCGGCACACGGAAGCGGCTGAAGGCGTATGCGGCCAGCGTGCCCAGTATGATCGACAGCGCGGTGGAGCCAAAGCCGATGATCACCGAATTCAGGAACCGCTCGCCGAATTTTGAGGGGCCGACGATTACCATGTTCCGCTCGCGCACGATTTCTTCGTACCACGACGCAGGCGGCGGCAGGGCGGCAAGGTCATCAGGGGCGATCCGGCTGCGCGTGGTGAACAGGTTCACATATCCCTCCATCGAGGGCGAAAAGATCACCTTGGGCGGATAGCTGATGCTGTCTGGCGGCGTCTTGAAACCGGTAAGCACGATCCACACCAGCGGCAGCAGGGTAACCAGCGCATACAGGATGACGATGGTGCCCGCGATCCACTTTGCACGGCTGGTGGGTTCGGTGATCGAATACGCGCTCATCTTTCTTTGACCTTGTTCAGGGCCTTCACGTAGATGCTGGCAAGGCCAAACACGGTGACGAACAGGATGATGGCGTACGCGCTGGAATAGCCCGTGCGCCACTTCTCGAACGCCTCACGCTTGAGGTTGATCGAGGCAAGCTCGGTGACCGAGCCGGGGCCACCGCCTGTCAGCTGCACGACCAGATCGAACATCTTGAAATTCTCGATGCCCCGGAACAGCACGGCCAGCATCAGGAAGGGCAGCACCATCGGGATGGTGATCGTCCAGAACTGCCGCCATCTGGAGGCGCGGTCCACCTCGGCCGCCTCGTAGATGTAGTCAGGGATCGACCGCAGTCCGGCAAGGCAGATCAGCATGACGAACGGCGTCCACATCCAGGTATCGACGATGACGATGGCCCACGGGGCAAGCTGCGTGGTGCCCAGCATTTCAAAGCTGGAGGCGGGCGTGCCGGTGAAGAATTCGACGATGTAATTGAACAGGCCGATTTGCGGCTGATACAGGAACGTCCAGAAGTTGCCGACCACGGCGGGCGACAGCATCATCGGCAGCACGATCAGCGTTGTCCACAGGTCATTGCCCCTGAACTTCCTGTTGATGAGCCACGCCAGCGTGAAGCCGATCAGCACCTGAAAGAAGATTGTCCAGAACAGGAAATGGGCTGTGGCCTGCATGTTGGCCCAGATGCCGTCATCGGTCAGTATCTTCTGGTAATTTTCGAGCCCCACCCATTCAACCTCGCGGTTCGGGCGATTGGCGCGGTAATCGGTGAAGGACAGCCAGACCGTCCAGATCAGCGGAAAGATATTGATCGCGAGCAGAAGGAAAATCGTGGGGGCCACGAAAATCCACGCAATCGTCCGATCCGACAGGCCCCGGATGCGGCGGGCCAGTTTGGGCGGAGTGGCCCTGACGGCGGCATCCATTGTTGAATTGGTCATGGGCGCAGCGGCTCCTCTGCGGGCGGTCGGGCGGGTTTTCGGAGTGACGTTCCCGATCAGGGGAAGGGTGTGACCCCCGGACAGGCCGGGGGTCAAAGATGCGTCAGAGTTTGCCTTCCGCCTCGAACACTTCGGTCCAGTCTTCGACCAGACCGTCGAGCGCCTCTTGCGCCGTGCCTTCGCCTGCGACCACGTAGTTATGCATCCGTTCCTGCATCGCCAGCAGCAGTTCGGCATAGGCCGGTTCCTGCCAGAAGTCCTGGACGTTCGCCATCGCGACAAGGAAGTCACCGGCGAACGGCTGGCTTGTAACAAAGCCCGGATCATTCAGCACAGAGTTATGTGCGGAATAGCCGCCAAGCGCCCACCATTTGGCCTGCACGGCGGGTTGGGCGAACCATTTGATATACGCCAGCGCACCTTCCTGATTGTCCGAGTACGACACCACCGAAATCCCTTGTCCGCCAAGGGTGGAGCCTTGCACGTTCTGGCCGGGGTTCACGAAGAAATCGATCTTGTCGCCCCCGGTGTTCGGATCGGCATAAAGGCCGGGGAAGAAGGCAAACCAGTTCATTGCCATGGCGACCTGACCCGATTTGAATGCATCGAGCGATTCCGTCATGTAGGCGTTGGTATATCCGGGCGGTGTGCAGCAATCGTAGAGGTTCTTGTAGAATTCCAGCGCCTCGACTGCGGCGGCAGAGTTGACGGCACCCTGCATGTCGTATTTGCCGGGCGTGTTTTCATACTTGAAACCCCAGGCATAAAGCGCGCCCGTGATCCCCATGGTGA
>JAYSSN010000056.1:0-2050 GCA_043720555.1 Rhodobacterales bacterium
ACCTTGTCGTCGATCAGGTTTTTGGTGCCCGCCCCGCCGGTGACGATGACAATCAAGATATCTGCCCATGTGGCCAAAGCCAGCAAGTCCGGCTGAAACGGCAAGTCTACTTCCGTTTTGGCGGTGCGGCTGAAGTAGGCAATTTCCAACCCCACCGACTGCGCCCGTGTGATGATCGCCTGACCGATCTTGCCCATGCCGACAATGCCCAGCTTCTTGCCCCGCAAAGCCGATTGCAGCGGATACATTCCCCGGCGACCCCAGTCACCCGAGGCCACATAGCCATGCCCGCCCACCAGGCCGCGCCGTGCTGCCAGCAATAGCAGCAGCGCCAGATCGGCTACATCATCGGACAGCGCATCCGAAGAATTGGTCAGCCTGATCCCACGCTCGGTCAGCGCGGCCACGTCGATCGTCTCATACCCAGCCGAGGAACAGGCCACCACTTGCAACGCGGGCAAATGCGCCAGCATGTCGCGCGACAGCACGGTGTGCCCGTTTAGAACAGCGGCGCGGCACCGTGGCCCCACTTGTTCCAGCATCGCGGCCTTGCCTGCTGCATCGGCAAGATCATGGCGGTGCAGGGTATAAAGCTGCTCCAGCACCTGCATTTGCGGGGCAAGTGTCGGATGCAGGACCAGAACATCGTGTTTCATGTGGTCAAGCTTTCCTTCAACCGCGCGTCGCGCCGCGCCGCCTGTACCACCGGATCAGGGTCAAGCGAGGCCGCCAGCAGATTGCGTGTATAGGTTTCAACCGGCGCGTCAAATATTTGGCGAACCGGTCCTTGTTCAACGATCCGCCCGCCCTGCATCACGATCACGCGGTCAGCGAAATCGCGTACAACCGGCAGATCATGCGCGATGAAGATGTAGGACAGGCCTAGGCTTTTGCGCAATCCGTCTAACAGCTCGATCACCTGCGCCTGAATCGACACGTCCAGCGCAGACACGGCCTCATCACAGACGATAATGCGCGGCTCCAGCGCCAGAGCACGGGCAATGGCGATGCGCTGCCGCTGGCCGCCGGAAAACTGGTGCGAATAGCGGTGCATGTGATCTGGCGTCAGGCCGACCTGTTCCAGCAGTTCGGCCACACGCGCGCGCCATTTTGGGCGCGGCAGAATGTCGGGATGAATGACCCATGCTTCGGAAATCAGGTCATAGACCGACATGCGGGGATTCAGGCTTTGCGTTGGGTCTTGAAACACCATCTGGATGTCGCGCCGCATGCGGTAAAGCTCGCGCGGGGACAGGGCAAACAGATCGCGGCCTTTGTAGATGGCCTTGCCCGCTGCCGGTTCTTCCAGCCGCAACAGGCATTTCGCCAAGGTCGATTTGCCTGACCCGCTTTCGCCGACAATCGCAATCGTTTCGCCTTCGTCCAATGTAAAGCTTGCATCGGCCAAGGCGGTGAACGCGCCGAAGGTTTTTGTCAGGCCGGTGACCTCTAGTAACGGGACTGACTGACTGGCGCGTGCCGTGGCCATAGCCCCCTTGCCGGGGGCCGCGCCGATCAGCCGTTTGGTATAGGGATGCTGCGGATCGGCATAGACTTGTGCCGCCGTACCCTGTTCGACAATCTCGCCTGCGTTCATCACGACCACCCGGTCGGCAACTTC
This sequence comes from Rhodobacterales bacterium, assembly GCA_043720555.1. Classification (GTDB taxonomy): domain Bacteria; phylum Pseudomonadota; class Alphaproteobacteria; order Rhodobacterales; family Rhodobacteraceae; genus JAAFHS01. The sequence continues at coordinate 1,622 of JAYSSN010000056.1, forward strand.
GGCTACCACTCCAAGATCGTGCGTGATCAACAAAAGGCCCATCCCGGTTTCGTGCTGCAAAATCTCTAGCAGGGACAGGATCTGTGCCTGCACCGTCACGTCCAGCGCTGTCGTCGGTTCATCGGCAATCAAGATGTCGGGCCGCAGCGCCAGCGCCATGGCTATCATCAGCCGCTGCCGCTGGCCGCCGGAAAACTGGTGCGGATATTTAACGGCCGAGGCTACCGGGTCGGGGATACCGACCTTTGTCATCAAAGCCAGTGTTTCAGCACGGGCCTTCGCGCGCGAGGTGCCGTGGATCACAAGGGTTTCTTCGATTTGCCAGCCCACTGTATAGACAGGGTTCAGGTGGCTAAGCGGGTCTTGAAAGATCATCGCAATGCGCTTGCCGTTGATTGTGCGCCGTTCTTCGACCCCCATCTTCAACAG
>JAYSSN010000057.1:0-13881 GCA_043720555.1 Rhodobacterales bacterium
ACCGATGATGTGCACACCGAGGACGCGGTCGGTTGCGGCATCGGCCAGAACCTTCACGAAGCCATCGGTGGTGCGATTGACCTTGGCGCGGCCGTTGGCGGTGAAGGGGAACTTGCCGGCGTTATAGGCGACACCCGCAGCCTTCAGCTCCTCCTCGGTTTTTCCCACCGAGGCGACCTCGGGAAACGTGTAGATCACATTCGGAATCGCGTCGTAGTTCACGTGGCCGGCTTGACCCGCGAGAATTTCCGCGACGGCGATGCCTTCGTCTTCGGCCTTGTGGGCGAGCATTGGCCCCGCGATGGCATCCCCGATGGCGTAGATCCCGGCGATGCTGGTGCCATAATGCGCGTCGGTCGTGATCTGGCCACGGGGCGAAAGTTGCAGCCCGAGCGCATCAAGGCCCAGCCCGGCGGTGTAGGGCTTGCGGCCTGTGGCGACCAGGACCACATCCGCCGCAAGGGTCGCGTCCACATCGGTTTTGCGCAGTTTATAGGTGACAGTGGCACCCTTTTTGCCGGTGGTAACACCCTGCACCGCAGCGCCGAGGATGAACTTCAGTCCTTGCTTTGTCAGCGTGCGCTGGAACGCCTTGGCGATTTCGGCATCCATGCCGGGGGTGATGGCATCCAGGTACTCGACGACGGTCACTTCAGTGCCCAGCCGGGCATAGACCGACCCCATTTCAAGCCCGATCACGCCCGCGCCGATCACGACCATGGTCTTGGGGATCTTGGTCAGGGTCAGCGCGCCCGTGGAAGTGACGACCGTCACCTCGTCCACGGTGACGCCGGGCAGGGATGATGCCTCGGACCCGGTTGCAATCACGATATTTTTCGCGGTGTGGAGGTCGTCCCCGACCCTGACTTGCCCGACCGCAGGGATACTGGCCCAGCCCTTGATCCAGGTGACCTTGTTCTTCTTGAACAGGAATTCGATGCCCTTGGTGTTCTGGCCGACCACATCGTCCTTGTAGGTGCGCATTCTGGCCCAATCGACTTTGGGTGCCGCCCCCATCAAGCCCATCTTTTCAAAGTTCTCATGGGCTTCGTGCAGCATATGGGTCGAATGCAACAGCGCCTTTGACGGGATACAGCCAACGTTCAGACAGGTGCCGCCCAACGTGTCGCGCCCTTCGACGACGGCCACGGTTTGCCCCAACTGGGCCGCGCGGATGGCGCAGACATAGCCGCCGGGGCCGGAACCGATGATGATGGTGTCAAAGCTGGCCATGGGTCTGATCCTTTGTGGGTCTGGCGGAAGTTCGGCGTCTTGATTGCGTCTTCATATCGTCACGATGGGTTACTGCAACAGAAAGCTGACGCGGTTCAAAAGTTCTGACAGGTGTCGAAAAAAATCGCAAGTAAACCAATGGCTTGCAAAGTGTCTGGTCCATGGGTTCTGGGGGATTTGGGGTTTTCGGGTCGGATTGCGGTACTGCGGCGGAAAGCGACTGTCAGAAAACTTAATGAAATCAATGGCGGGTGTGCGAGGTTCGTGGGCAGATTTGACCACGAACCACAGTCTATTTCCAGTTGGAAAGCCAAGGGTTGTCTGTCACGTCTTCCGCGAGTTGTGCATTCACCCTTTGAGAGGTGGACAACGGGTCTCGCAAGTCATCTTGCATGACCAGAGCCTGCGCCGTCTTAAGGTCCACGCTCAAAGCTTCCATTTTAAGGCGAAGATCGTGGACGGCACGATTGAGAACAAGCCAGAACGGCTTCAAGTCCAGAAAGATGGCCATCGCTCGATCTACGTTCCGGCATTGAGCAATTTCAGCACGAAGCAAAGTGAACCGGATAAGTGCGATGGACTGGGCACAATCCTGTAACTCCCCCCAGACCTGAGGTGCACCAGACGCTTCGGATTTGTCCGCTGCACCGAGCATCTTCACGAATCGATCAGGCACCCGGCCACGCGCGCGCCACGATGAAATCGTGCTCTGGTCGATCCCAAGCATCCGCCCCAGTTCAGCATCCGTCTTTGCGCCAACGACGCCGCGAAGACCAGCAATGGTTGAATCAACTGTGCCCTGCATAGCGCCCTCTTGACTTACTTACATGCGGTTCGAATACTTTACATGCAAAGTCAAAAGCAGGCACGCCATGTCAAGTGTAAACATACACGGCAATCTTCGGCAGCGCCACCGGCTCATTCGTGCTGGGTTTGTTGCTCAAGGGACGAGTCTCAAGGCGTGGTGCGAACAGCAAGGGGTGAAGCGCCAGAATGCCGACAAAGCTCTTGTTGGACAGTGGACCGGCGCGAAAGCGACGCAGTTGATCGAGCGAATTTTGGTTACATCGGGAGTAGACGCCTGATGCTCGTCGCAGTCCGATCAATACTCGGAACAGGCCGAATCCCCACAGATCGCTCTGGGGCAACAAAGTGGTTACACCGGACCGGTGTTCCCGTGACCCTGCACCGGATAACGGGCGGTTTGTGATGACCACAACTGCAACGGACATTCTCCGGACCTTGGGGCTTGTGCGCAATCATGCGGGCGGGGCGGTCACGATGATCGACGCCGCACCGGGCATGGGAAAAACCGAACCCCTGCTGCACTACAAGCAGGGTGCGAAAAACACCTTCATTATGACCTGTGTTGCGGGCGAAGCATCGCCGTTATCGCCGACCTTCGGCTTGATGCGCAGCCTTGATCTTGGAGAACCGAACAACTGCCGGATGCCTGCTGAACGTCTTCGTATTGCCGAAGCAATAAGCCCGGACGGGATGCTGATCTTGGAAGAGTCGCAGAACCTTGCGCACGCCTATCCGCGCGGCGGTGCGAATTGCGACTCCTTCGAATGGATGCGGGCTTTGGCCGAAGATGGTTGCTTCTCGCTGGTATTTAGCGGTGAACTGAAACTTGTGGACGCCACCTTCCGCACCCGGCTGGCCGAGACCATGGGCCTTGGCCCGGATGCGACCCCGGAACAGATGCTGTCGCTGGTCACCCGCATGATGTCGATGATGGCCAAGGCCACGGGCAAACCGGATACAGAAAAGGTCACCATGGCCGAACTGATGACCGCCATCACCACGCCGGACCCCGCCCAATTTGTGCCGGTTGCCGCGGTGCAGGCGATGCTGACCGAACGCAACGCGACCCTTGCCACGATGACTGATGCCCGCGCGGCGGAAAAGGTCAAGGATGCCACGCGCAAGGGCTATCTCTCGCCCGCGATGGCGGAATGGGCGACGGCTCTGTGTATGTCGAACGAGGTGAGCTTTGATGCCTTCATTGCCAAGTCGGTTCCGCAGTTTGCGCATCTGTCGCATGAATTGACCGATCTGAATCGGTTGCCGCCCGGGGTGTCGGCTGGCGACCGCGCCGGGTCCGAAGTGGCTGATGCGATCTGCGCGCAGCTCGGGCTGGCCCCCGGTGCGCTGAAAGACTGAATTTGCGCGGGCCGGGACCTGACAAGACCTCGGCCCGCACAAAGCACGGCGCGTGTCTTGCCCAGTCGCGCGCCTGCGAAGGCCCTGCATCATGAGGTTGCGTCCTGGTGATCGCGGTGCGGGGCCTTCATCCCCAGAGTCCAAAGTTTCCCCCGCCATGAATGAACTGGCCCGCCCCTTCCCCAAACCGCCCGCAACGGTCGCGGTCTATTATGAGGTTCTGGGGCCGGAACTCACGGTGGACTTCCTGCTGACCTTTGGCGGGGCAGAGCTTTACATTCCCGAAAACCTGAAAGGCAGGTCGTGGCTGGAAAAGCTGATCGGCGCGGACAATGTGAAGGCGCTCTATCACGAGGGTCACCGCCTGCAACCGCGCGTGCCCTTGGCGTCGAAATGGCTGGCATCCGTGATGGCATGGCAAGGCCACTCCACCGCCGAAATCACCCGCCGTCTGCGCATCGCGGATGTCACCGTGCGCGCGTGGCTGAAAGGGGCAGGATGATGGAGGGCCGGGCGTCCCCTCATGCACTGGCGTTTAGGCTTGCGCCTCGACGGTGTAATGGACCCCGAATTGCCATCGTCATCATCCCGCGCCTGTATGCCTTGCCGTGCAGAAAAGGGCAATCTCGCCATGACTGATCATCCCGCAGCACTGGCCATCGTCACCCAATTGCAGGCCGAAGCCCGCACCATGTCGCAGACCGCCGATGCGCTTCAAACGGTCCTTCAACAGGGTGTTCAAGACCCGATTAACGGGGTGTTCAACGCGCCTTCAAACGGCATGGCACGCCTGTCGCATCGCAGCAAAATCGAAGCCGACCCGGAACTGCAATCCTTCATCCGCGCGCGCATCATCACCCAGACCTTCGCCGCCGTCACCGCCGCCGTCGCAGCCCACTTCCCGCCCGAACGCCGCGTCGGAATGTCTTCAATCCACCGCTGGTGGCACCGTCGCGGCAAGCATGTAGCCCGATGCCAATCGGCCAATATCAGCAGATAACACCTGATCCCAGCCGACATCTCCCGCTCTCAGCCGCTCTCTTCCGATATCCTCCAAGACTTTTGAACCGTACCTCATAACTTATGAACACACACAGAAGCCGGGGGTTTCACACCCCCGGACCCCCGTGGGATATTTCGGGACAGAAAATGATCATGGGATCAGGGCCGCGATGATCATGGTGAGGGTGGCGAAGAAGCCGACCGCCCAGATGGCGCTGCGCCATGGCCGCCAGCCGAGGTAGTAGGCGGGAATATAAGCGACCCGGGCGGCGAGGTAGGCGTAGGCGGCGTATTGGGTGACCGGGGTGGACTGGCTGCCAAGGGTAACGACGACGACGGCGAGGGTGAACAGGATCAGCCCTTCGAAATGGTTGTTCAGCGCGCGCTGCATGCGGGCAGTGGTGACGGACATGAGCCGCGAGGGGGGCTTGTCGCGGGCGGACGAGGTGTAGCCGGGGGTGAGTTCGACATTCGCGGGGATGGCGAAGAGGATGAACTGGACGGCCTGGAGAAGACCGGCGAGGGCGAGTGCGGTGAGTTCGGGGGTCATTCCATCTCCATCCCGGTGGGCGATGACGCCCACCGTCGTTGCAATTCGGTTAGTTACCGCCTGTGGATGTTACGCGGCGACCGCCACGCCAAGCCCCAGCCAGTACAACCATGCGGTCGCAAGAAAGCCAGCCAGCCAGATCAGCGTGCGGGCCCATGGCAGACCTGCGGCGTAGACCGGCACATAAAGGATGCGTGCGATCAGAAACACCTGAGCGGCCAGCAGGGTGTTGCTGGTCATCATCCCCTTTTGCGCAAGGATCAGGACCGCTGGCGCGAACAGCGCCATGGCGACGACAGAGTTGAGATGCGCGCGTTCCATCCGGCCTGCGACGCCGGTCAGCTTTGGCATGTCATCGCGCGGCTTGACCAACACTTCCAGACCGACCTGGGACTGCGCGGTAAGCACATGCACAAGGATGGTGACAACAACGACAAGGCCGTACAGGCCAAGAATACCAAGTTCCGTTCCCATTTCAGGCTCCCTTCGCGCACGGTTTCAGCATTGACCTTGATCGGTGCAAGGCTGCCGCGCTGTCATGAGGATAGCATATTTCCAACAGAATGTATCCCTGACCCCTGCTTTTGGTCACCGCACTATCACAAATCCATCAGCAACCGCCGCGGATCCTCCAGCGCCTCTTTGACCCGCACGAGGAACGTCACCGCGCCTTTGCCATCCACGATGCGGTGATCGTAGGACAGCGCCAGGTACATCATCGGGCGGATCACGATCTGGCCTGCGACGACCACGGGGCGGTCCTGAATCTTGTGCATTCCCAGAATGCCCGATTGCGGGGGGTTCAGAATGGGCGAGGACATCAGGCTGCCGTAGACGCCACCGTTCGAGATGGTGAAGCTGCCACCCTGCATTTCGGCCATGGACAGCTTGCCGTCGCGGGCGCGCAACCCCAGTTCGGCGATTTTCTTTTCGATGGCGGCAAAGCCCATGTGGTCGGCGTCACGCACCACCGGCACCACGAGGCCATTGGGCGTGCCAACTGCCACACCCATGTGGACGTAGTTCTTGTACACCACGTCCTGACCGTCGATTTCGGCGTTGACCTCGGGCACTTCTTTCAGCGCGTGGGTGCAGGCCTTGACGAAGAACGACATGAAGCCAAGCTTCACGCCGTGTTTTTTCTCGAACACGTCCTTGTATTCGTTGCGCAACCCCATGATCGCCGACATGTCCACGTCGTTATAGGTGGTCAGCATCGCGGCGGTGTTCTGCGCATCTTTCAGGCGGCGGGCGATGGTGGCGCGCAGCCGGGTCATCTTGACCCGTTCTTCACGCGCGGCGTCATCGGCGGGGACGGGCGCGCGGGGCACGGGGGTTGTGGGAGCGACGGGCGCGGGAGCTGTCGCGGCCTTTGCCACGTCGTCCTTCATCACGCGTCCATCCCGGCCCGTGGCCGTCACCTGATCACGGGTGATACCAGCCTCGGCCATCGCTTTTTTCGCGGCCGGGGCGTCTTCGACGTCTTTTATGACGATCGGCTCCGGGCCAGCAATCGGCGCGAGGGCGGGTTCGATCACGGTGGACGGCACGCCTTCCAGCGCCTTTGTCACCTTTTCTCTGGGTGCGGCAGCCGCGCCTTCGGTCACGATGGCAAGGCGTGCGTTGGCAGCAACTGTGACACCTTCCGGGGCCAGAATTTCGGCCAGCACACCAGCGACGGGGCTGGGCACCTCGACCGACACTTTGTCGGTTTCCAGCTCGCACAGCATTTCGTCCAGCGCCACGGCGTCGCCCGGCTTTTTGAACCAGGTGCTGACGGTCGCCTCGGATACGCTTTCGCCCAGCGCGGGCACCATTACGTCGGTCATGATCGTCTCCTTCAGGCGATGGTCAGGGCGTCGTTCACGAGCGCCTCTTGTTCAACTTTATGGCGCGAGGCGAGGCCGGTGGCGGGCGAGGCGCTGGCGGCGCGGCCTGCGTAAACCGGGCGGCTGTGCTTTGCGCCAATGCGGGTCAGCACCCATTCGAGACTGGGTTCGACAAAGGTCCAGCCACCCTGGTTTTTGGGTTCTTCCTGACACCAGACAATTTGTGCGGTCTTGAAGCGTTCCAGTTCCTTGACAAGGCTCAGCGCCGGGAAGGGATAGAACTGTTCCAGCCGCAGGATATAGACATCATCCGCGCCCCGCTTGTCGCGTTCGGCCAACAGGTCGAAGTAGACCTTGCCAGAGCACATCACCACGCGCCTGATCTTGGCATCCGGCTTCAGCTGCAGGTCGGAATGGCCCTTTTGCGCGTCGTCCCACAGCACGCGGTGAAAGCATGACCCGGTGGTGAAATCATCGGCGTCCGAGACGCACATCGGGTGCCGCAACAGGGATTTCGGGGTCATCAGCACCAGCGGCTTGCGGAAGCTGCGGTGAATCTGGCGACGCAGGATGTGGAAGTAGTTGGCAGGGGTGGAGCAGTTGGCAACGATCCAGTTGTCATTTGCGGACATTTGCAGGAACCGCTCAAGCCGGGCACTGGAATGCTCCGGCCCCTGGCCTTCATAGCCATGTGGCAACAGCATCACGAGGCCGGACATCCGCAGCCATTTGCTTTCGCCCGAATTGATGAACTGGTCGATCATGATCTGCGCGCCATTGGCGAAATCGCCGAACTGCGCTTCCCACAAGGTCAGCGTGTTCGGTTCGGACAGCGAGTAGCCGTATTCAAAGCCAAGCACCGCGTATTCCGACAGCATGGAATCGATCACCTCATACCGCGCCTGCCCGGCGCGGATATGGTTCAACGGGTGGTGGCGTTCTTCCGTCGTCTGGTCGACAAAGGCCGAGTGGCGCTGGCTGAAGGTGCCGCGCGTGCAATCCTGCCCGGACAGGCGTACCGGGAAACCTTCGGTGGCGAGCGAGCCAAAGGCCAGCGCTTCGGCCGTGGCCCAGTCAAAGCCCTTGCCGGTTTCAAACATTTTCGCCTTCGCCTCAAGCTGGCGGGTGACGGTCTTGTGAATATCGAACCCTGCAGGAATGCGGGTCAGAGCGGCGCCCACTTCGGCCAGTGTTTCGGGTTTCAGGGCGGTGGCCCCCGGCGTGTAGTCTTCTTTCTCGCGCTCGAACCCCGACCAGCGGCCATCCAGCCAGTCGGCCTTGTTGGGTATGAAATTCTTGCCGATCTCAAGCTCTTCGTTCAGGCGGGCCTGGAACGCGGCCTTCATATCCTCGATCTCGCCTTCCGGGATCAGGCCATCCGCCACCAGCCGTTCAGTGTAAAGCTGAAGGGTCGTCTTGTGCCGTTTGATCGCCGTATACATGGCGGGGTTGGTGAACATCGGCTCATCGCCTTCGTTGTGACCAAACCGGCGGTAGCAGAAGATATCCAGCACGACGTCCTTGTGGAACTTCTGCCGGTATTCGATGGCGACACGGGCGGCGTGAACCACCGCCTCCGGATCATCGCCGTTGACGTGGAAAATCGGGGCCTCCACCATCAGCGCGATGTCAGTGGGATAGGGCGAAGATCGGCTGAACGACGGGGATGTGGTGAAGCCGATCTGGTTATTGACGACGATATGGATCGTGCCCCCGGTGCGGTGGCCTTTCAGGCCCGACAGGCCAAAGCATTCGGCGACCACGCCCTGGCCCGCAAAAGCCGCATCGCCATGCAGCAGTATGGGCAGCACGGCGGTGCGGTCGGTATCGTTCAGCTGATCCTGTTTGGCGCGGACCTTGCCCAGCACAACCGGATTGACCGCCTCCAGATGCGAGGGGTTCGCGGTGAGGGACAAATGAACGATGTTGCCGTCAAAGGTGCGGTCGCTGGACGCCCCGAGGTGGTATTTCACGTCACCCGAGCCATCGACATCTTCGGGCTTGTAACTTCCGCCCTGAAATTCGTGGAAGATCGCACGGTAAGGCTTGCCCATCACATTGGCCAGCACCGACAGACGCCCGCGGTGCGGCATGCCCACGACGATGTCCTTGACGCCCAGATTGCCGCCCCGCTTGATGATCTGCTCCATCGCAGGGATCAGGCTTTCGCCGCCATCAAGGCCAAACCGTTTGGTGCCCATGTATTTGACGTGCAGGAATTTCTCGAATCCTTCGGCCTCGACCAGCTTGTTCAGGATGGCGCGGCGGCCTTCGCGGGTGAAGGCGATTTCCTTGCCATAGCCTTCGATCCGTTCCTTCAGCCAGGCCGCCTGTTCGGGGTCGGATATATGCATGTATTGCAGCGCGAAGGTGCCGCAATAGGTGCGGCGCACGATATCGACGATCTGCCGCATGCTGGCGTGTTGCAGGCCAAGGACATTGTCGATGAAAATCGGGCGGTCCATGTCGGCATCGGCAAAGCCGTAGGAGGCGGGGTCAAGTTCCGGGTGGTTCGTGGTTTCGCGCACTCCCAGCGGATCGAGGTTGGCGGCAAGGTGCCCACGGATGCGATAGGCGCGGATGATCATGATGGCGCGGATGCTGTCGAGCACTGCGCGCTTGATCTGGTCGTCGGTCAACTGCACGCCCGCCTCGCCGGCTTTCGCAGCGATCTTTTCCGCCGTGGGTCTGGCGTCTTTGGCTGGCGTTGCAGGCCATTCACCGGTCAGGGCGGCCGTCAGATCGTCGAGGGGCATCGGCGGCCAGTCTTTGCGCGCCCAGCTTGGCCCGCTGGCCGCGCGTCTGGCATCACTCTCGCTGTCGCCCATGGATTTGAAGAATTCCGCCCACCCGGCGTCCACCGACGCCGGATCAGCGGCATGTTTCGCGGCCAGCCGGTCGATGTAATCGGCATTCGCGCCATCGAGGGCAGTGGCGTTGAACGGAGTGGGAGAGTGTTCGGTCATGGCGATACCTCAAGGGGGTTGGGACCGTAGCGGTTGGGGCCGGGGGTGGAGGGCAGAAGAAGCTGGCCCACGACGGGCCCGATCCAGAACAGCGAGGCAAGGCAGACGATGGGAAAGGCAATCCAGAACAGGAAGACGACCGGCCAAGCTATGTACCAAGGAGTACCGCCGAGCGTCAGACTGAAGCCTGCGCCAATCAACCAAAGCATCGCGAAGAAGTAGAGAAGCGGCGCAACCGGAAGCATGATCGAATATCCCGGCTCGCCCGTGTCTTGAAGGCGCCTTGCCCCCGCCGATAGCAGCGGCAGCGCGGCCACGAGGGTTGCAGCGAGGTGCCACGCGCGTGGCCGGTCCGGGATCACGCAAAAGACAAAGATGGGCAGCAAAGCCGCGAACGGCGCAAAGCACAGGAACTCACGGCGCGGCAGACGACCAGACCACGTCAGACTGAGCTGCATGCCGCGCATGATGATATCTGCTGTCCTCACGTCTGTCCTACGCCTTGATCGCCTTCATCACGGCCTCACCCAGCGAGGCCGGGCTGTCGGCAACCACGATGCCTGCCATCTTCATCGCCTCGATCTTGCTGTCGGCGTCGCCCTTGCCGCCCGATACGATCGCGCCCGCATGGCCCATGCGGCGGCCGGGGGGGGCGGTGCGGCCGGCGATGAAGCCTGCGGTGGGTTTCCAGCGGCCCGCTTTGCGTTCATCCGCCAGAAACTGCGCGGCGTCTTCCTCGGCGCTGCCACCGATTTCGCCGATCATGATGATGGATGTGGTTTCGGGGTCTGCCAAAAACATCTCCAGGATATCAATGTGTTCCGACCCCTTGATCGGGTCACCGCCGATGCCGACCGCCGTTGTCTGGCCAAGGCCCACATCGGTGGTCTGCTTGACCGCCTCATAGGTCAGCGTCCCCGACCGCGACACCACCCCGACCGAGCCATTGGAAAAGATCGACCCCGGCATGATGCCGATCTTGCATTCACCGGGGGTCATCACGCCGGGGCAATTCGGGCCGATCAGGCGGGTTTTGGACCCCTCAAGTGCGCGCTTGACCTTCATCATGTCCAGCACCGGGATGCCTTCGGTAATGCAGACCACAAGCGGCATGCCGGCGTCGATGGCTTCAAGGATACTATCGGCGGCAAAGGGTGGCGGCACATAAATGACGCTGGCATTCGCCCCGGTCACGGCCATGGCTTCATGCACGGAATCAAACACCGGCAGGTCGAGGTGCACCGACCCGCCCTTGCCCGGCGTCACGCCGCCGACCATGATCGTGCCATAGGCGATGGCCTGTTCGGAGTGGAACGTGCCCTGAGACCCGGTAAAGCCCTGACAGATCAGACGGGTATGTTCATTGACGAGAATGGCCATAAGGTATCCTTTTAGCGTTCCGACAAAAGGCGGAGATTAAGATATGTGATGTCGCCCTGGGTCGAACTGCCGCCGATCAGCACGACAGCCTGCGTGTTGCGATAAATCGTGCCTAGGCCCAGTGGAGTTTCGACAAACTGGCCAAATGCGGCAAAGGCCGGGGCGGCTACATGGGGGGGATCGGTGGTGCCAAACGCCATTGAACAGGTGCGGCCCTGACCGGGGCCATCCTGTATTTGGAACGAGACATCCTGCGTGGCGCTATAGACCGTCGCCGACCCCTCGGGCGAGGGCACAGTGATCCCATTGGCGGCCATTATCGACGACGCATTTGTGAAACCGGGCAGGGACTCGCCGCAGACCGCGTCAAACAGGGCCACGGCGCGGGTGATGCTAACCGGGGCTGGGGCGGCGCTCATTCCAAGTGCGGGACAAGGTGGCGGGCTGGCGGCAGAGGAGATTACAGGTAACGCAGCCGACGGATCACAGCCCGCCAGACCGAGCGCTGCCATCACAAGCAGTGCCGCGCGCAGGGTCATCGAATGCCTCCTTGCACAAAGCAAACGGACGATTGCATTACCGTCCGGCATATCGTGCTTGGGTAGTTTTGCTTCAGCCGCGCCAGTTCGATGGTGATTGGGTCTGCGGGTTGCAGCGCACTGGAATGGCGGATTGGCCGCCAAGATAGGGCGAGGCGTTGATCCCGCAGCCCATGGTCACCCCCATCGAATGCACGCCGCCGCCACACCCGGACACCAGAGCAGCGACGCCCAATGCCAGCAATATCGTCCATCTGCCCGCCAATTTCCGTTCCATTCCCGACGCCCTTTGCATTCACATCCCCGGGCCCAAATCCACAGCAAAGCCGGGTGCCCATGACGGCATTAAAGGCCAAGGCAATGAACTCATGGTTAATGCGGTGAGGATTTTTGGCGATTTCAGGGAGCATGTCGTCTTTTCACAGGGTCAAAGGGTTAGTCGGGGCACAAGTTATTTTTGCTCATTGGTCACTCAGATACACGCCTTGGGTATAGCCGTGGTCGGTGTCGGCATCATACTGGCGTTCCTCTTCCAGCCATGGCTCCTGAACCGCAGCAACATCCAGATCACAGTCCAGTGACTGGACCTCCTCGGCAAACCCGATGCCAAAATCCACATGGCCAAGCTCGTGGGCTTCCAAAGCAACGACCATCCGTTCAAATTCGGCGATATCTGCTTCGTTCAGATCGGCGTCGGCGTCGGCGTCGAGTTCAGGCAGGGTGATCGTGGCGGCGACTGTCAATCCGCAATCGCCCGTCCAGTTCACATACCACACGGTATAGGCCCAATACCCATTGGGCCCCTCAGCGGCCATCGCGGATTTGAGGTTGTCAAGAGTCGAGCCGGTGATCGTGTAGGTCTCATAAGTCACATCGACAGTAACTTCATCTTGGGCCATCGCCGGTGAGGCAAGTATCGCCAATACTGTCATACATTTCAACGACATCGGTCTATCCCTTAACCGCCTTGACGATCTTTCGCGCCGCATCGCTCAAATCATCCCCGGCAATCACATTCAGCCCGGAATTGCGGATGATGTCCTTGCCCAGTTCCACATTGGTGCCCTCAAGCCGGACCACCAACGGCACTTTCAGCCCAACCTCTTTCACCGCCGCAATCACCCCTTCGGCGATGACATCACAGCGCATGATGCCGCCGAAAATGTTGACCAGAATGCCTTTGACATTCGGATCGGAGGTAATGATCTTGAACGCCTCGGTGACCTTTTCGCGCGTAGCCCCGCCACCGACATCCAAAAAGTTCGCAGGTTCGGCACCATACAGCTTGATGATATCCATCGTGGCCATTGCTAAGCCGGCACCATTGACCATACAGCCAATTTCGCCATCCAGAGCGATGTAATTCAGGTCGAATTTCGAGGCGGCGAGTTCTTTGCCGTCTTCCTCGGTTTCATCCCGCAATGCGGCAATATCGGCATGGCGATAGATTGCATTTCCGTCAAAACCCATCTTGGCGTCAAGGCATTTTAAATCGCCCTTATCCGTCACGATTAGCGGATTAATCTCAAGCATTTCCATGTCTTTATCGACGAACAGCTTATACAGAATGCCCATCAGGCCCACACATTGCTTGATCTGACCTCCAGTTAGCCCTAAAGCGAACGCAATCCGGCGGCCATGAAACGCCTGATAGCCGGTAGCGGGATCGACCGAGAAGGTCAGGATTTTTTCCGGCGTATCATGGGCGACCTGTTCGATATCCATGCCGCCCTCAGTCGAGCAGACAAAGGAAATACGTGAGGTCTGGCGATCGACCAGAATGGCGAGATACAATTCGGTCGCAATCTCGGCCCCGTCTTCGATGTAGACGCGGTTGACGGTCTTGCCTGCAGGGCCGGTCTGATTGGTGACAAGGGTGCGGCCGAGCATTTTCTTGGCCTCTAACGCCGCCTCTTCAACCGATTTGGCAATCCGCACGCCGCCTTTTTCACCCGCGTCCGCCTCTTTGAACTTGCCCTTGCCGCGGCCACCGGCGTGAATCTGCGCCTTGACCACCCACAGCGGGCCGTCAATTTCACCGGCAGCGGTTTTGGCATCCTCGGCCCGCAGCACGGCGCGGCCATCGCTGGTGGGGGCGCCATAGGACCGGAGCAGCGCCTTGGCCTGATATTCGTGGATGTTCATGAACGGACCCTTGTTGCCATGATTTGCGACCTTGAAGCACAGTAAGGGCGATGAAAGAACAAGGATTTAAC
>JAYSSN010000058.1:0-13721 GCA_043720555.1 Rhodobacterales bacterium
CCTTCGCCATTGACCGCAGCGGTAAAGCTGCCGTTCAATCCGCCCCGCGGCGTGAAATCGCCGCGAAAGCCGGTAAAGGCCAGGCTGTCGGTCACGATCAACCGGTCCAGTTGCAGGCTGAACGGGCTGCCCCCGCCGCCACCCGCCCCGCCCTGCGCAGGCATCCGGCGCAGATCAATCGTGCCATCCGTCACCGCGATCGTCGCACTGCCCCGGCCCTGGCCGGTCAGGGTTACGGCGGCATCCAGCCAACCATCCAGCGTCACCGACGAAAACCGCGCCTGATCCAGCCCGCCGGCCGCGCGCAGACTGATGTCACCTTCCGCCCGCAGGCCACTGGCGGCAATTGCGATCCGCGTCACGCGTGACGGCTGGCCCAGCGTCGCCGCGACCTCGAGCGTACCGCGCGCCGCGCGGGGCTTGGACCAGCCAAGATCGGGAAGCGCCAGTCCAAGGCCGTTCAGGTTGGAGGTCAGGGTCAGTTGCGCAGCTTCGCCCTTGCGCAGATCAATCGCCACCTGCCCGACACCCTGCCCCCGCACCATCCCGGCGGGCAGGCCAAGGCCAAGGTCGCTGGCTCCTTCATCCGACAGTGTGACCACGCCTTCGATCCGCGCCCGGCCCCGTGCGTCAGGACCAAAGCCCTGCGTGTAGGTCACATCGAACGGCACCACCCCCAAGGTTCCCGGCCCCGTAATCTCCATTCCTTGCGGATTGGCGGTGAGGGTCAGGGCATCGGCGCGCACACTACGGCCGGGCACCAGCACATCGGACCGGAAATCCGTAATCTGGCCCGACACGGTGTAGTCGACATCGGCCAGCTGCACACGAGGCACAAGCGGAATGGTCAGCCGGGTTCGCACGATGGCCCGTCCCTGCCCCAGATCGACCGGGCGGTCGGCCTTGGTCATAAAGCCGAAGGGTGGCTGGTCCAGCAGTGACAGCGCCGCGGTCAGGCTGGACTGCGTCGTCAAGTCGATCTGCGCCCGGTTCGGGCGCAGCGTGATGTCGGGGATCGCAAACACTGATCCTGCGACATCAATCGGCCCGCCTTGCGGTGGCGTGACCGTGCCCTGATCCAGAACGACGGTATAGGTCTTGCCTTCCAGCGTGGCATACCCCGTGCCCTGCTCAATTGGCGGCAGAGTGCGTAAAAAGCGCACCTGGGTATCAATGAATTCATAGCCCAGCGACAGGCGCGGCTCGGCCCCCGGCACCAGACGCACCGCGCCTTTCACACCCGACAGCGTGCTTTGCACCACGTTGCTGGCCAGCCACGCCCGCGTTTTCGGCACCAGACGCAGCGGCCACAGCGCCACCAGCTGATCCGCGGCAATCGCGTTCAGCGTGACATCCAGCCCGACATGCCAGCCATCCGCCAGCGCCGCCGCCCGGCCGGTGGCCAGCAGCCGGCGGCCCTGCTCGATCAGCGACAGCTGCCCCACCTCGATCAGGAACGGGTCCAGCGTCAGGCGCAGATCAAGCGCGCCTTCGGTGAATGTGACAGGCGTTTCGAACAGACCGGCGGGGTCGATACGCACATCGCTGAACTGCAATTGCGCAAGGAATGCCGTGGGCAGGGTGCCCTGCAGATCACCTGTCAGCGGTTGACTGCCCCCTCCCAGCAGCGAGATGTGCCCGGCCGCAGTCAGCCGCGCCGATGCGCTTTCGACCGAAAGATCGGTCACGTTGATCCGCGCCCGGTCGGGGTCATAGGCCAGCCCAAGGCGGGCGCGTTCAAAGGGGATGGGGGCGGTCTGGTCATTCGGGGTGATGGCCCCGGCACCGATATCAAGTGCGCCTTGCAAAGTGGCGATGGCGCCATCCGGGCCAAGGGTTGTCGCGATCTCGCCCGACAGCGGGGCGTTCAGCACCTGCAGAAACGCCAATGGCAAGGCCTGGGCCGCAAGATCGGCGGCGGCGATCTGATTGACCTTGGCCGAGATACGGGCCGATGAATTGGTCTTGTCGGTGACAAAGGTCAGCTGCGCGCTTGCCGGAGTTGCCGCCCCCAGCAGCGACAGGCCCAGCTCGGCGGCCAGCGCGTCTTTGCGGTTTTCCACCACCAGCCGCCCGTCGCCGACCTGCCATGTCGTTCCGGTGCGGTCGTCCGACAGTGTCAGCGACAGGGCCTCGGCCTCGATCGTGGTCAGGTCGGACAGCGCGGGGCTGGCAAAGACCACCTCGATGCTGTCCAGAAGGGCTGCGAAATTTGCAAGCTGCGCGCCTTCGCCCGCACCGAAATCCATGTTGAAGCGCCCTTCGGCATCCCGGCGCAGGGCGATCTGCGCGCCGGTCAGGCGCAACGCTGCCGGACGCAGCGCCCCGCGCGCAAAGGCCGTGCCGTCAAACACCACGCGCGCTTCGGGCAGGGTCAGCAGGGTGGCGCCTTCCGGCCCCCGCACGCGGGTATCCTGCAACATCAGCCGTGGCACCCAGGCGTCATCCACCAGCACCTCGACCCCGCCGAGCGACACCGTGACACCGCCGGTCATTGCCGTGTTCAGCCGCGCCTCAAGGCTGTCCACCGCCCAGACCGGCAGGCGCAGCGTCTTGCCCGTCAGCGCCAGCACGCCAAAGATCGTGCCGCCGATCACCAGCGCCAGAAAGGCCACCATGGCCAAGCCGGATTGCAGCATCGGCCAGATGTGGCGACGCTTGCGTGGTCTGACCGTGATGGTGGCTTCAGGCTGATCCATGCCCGTCCGATATGCCCAAATCCGTTGCCCCCTTGCCCGTTCTTGTGTCAGGGCTTGCCTTTATCTTTGCCCCAAGGCAGCTAGAACGCCAAGGGCAATAGATCGTCCTAAAGCAAGGAGCCGCCCATGATAAGCCCCGGAACGCCCGCACCCGATTTCACCCTGCCGCGCGACGGTGGGGCCAGCGTCACGCTGTCGGCGCTGCGACCGGGCAACGTGGTGCTGTACTTCTATCCCAGGGACGACACGCCCGGATGCACGCTGGAAGCGCAGGATTTCACCGCGCGGATCGCAGCGTTTGCGGCCGCTGGCACGACCGTCATCGGGGTGTCGAAGGACAGCGTGAAAAGCCATGACAGGTTCTGCCGGAAATTTGACCTGGGGATCGTACTTGCATCGGACGAGGCCGGGCACACATCCGAGGATTATGGCGTGTGGCTGGAGAAAAGCATGTATGGCAAGACCTACATGGGGATCGAGCGCACGACTGTGCTGATTGATGGCACGGGCACGGTGGCGCGGGTATGGAACAAGGTCAGCGTCAAGGGCCACGCCGATGAGGTGCTGGCCGCAGCCCGCGCGTTATGACGACGCTGTGCGATCTGGCGGTGGCGGTGCTGACCACCGCCGACGGACGCGCCAAAACCGCGCTGGGCCGCGCACATGCGGCGGCGTGGTTTGCCGCGCGCGCGGCGGGTACGCCTTTGGCGATTGGCACGGCGACGCCGCCGTCACGCCCCGCGCGACCCCTCGAACCGGTTCTGCTGCCACCGCGCGAGGTGCCGCGTCGCAGGCCCGGATCAGCCGCCGGGCGCGTCGCGCTTCTGCATGCCGTCGCGCATATTGAACTGAATGCGGTCGACCTGCACTGGGACATCATTGCGCGCTTTGCACACCATCCGATGCCGGTGGGATTTTATGATGACTGGGTCAAGGCAGCGGACGAAGAAGCAAAGCATTTCAACCTGATCTGCGACGTTCTTCAATCACTGGGCAGCCACTACGGCGCCCTGCCTGCCCATGCGGGGATGTGGCGCGCCGCCGAAGATACCGCCGATGACTTTCTGGGCCGCCTCGCCGTCGTGCCCATGGTGCTGGAAGCGCGGGGGCTGGACGTGACGCCGGGCATGATCGCGGTGTTCCGCGCCGCGGGTGTGGCGCAGGCCGTGGCTGCAATGGAGGTGATCTATGCCGAAGAGGTCGCCCATGTCGCCTATGGATCGAAATGGTTCAACTGGCTGTGCGGGCGTGACGGACTGGACCCGAAAGAGGCGTTCCACACCCTTGTGCGGCGCTATTTTCATGGCGCCCTGAAGCCCCCCTTCAACGAGGAAAAACGCGCCGAGGCCGGCATCCCGCCCGACTTTTACTGGCCGCTTGCCGATGGATTGCCCGACTCCGCCGCATGAGGCTGCACATTTTATCGGCGATTTTTTGCCGATACAGGCGGTCAGCCGCCCGTGATTTTCATCAGCCGGTCAATTTTGTTGCAGGGCCGGGCTTGGGTAGCTATCCACCTTCAAAACGCTTTTGGTGCCGAGCAACACCAACAAAACGTTTCTTGCATCGTGAAACAACAGACGGAACAGGCCACGTGATCAGTCGCATGTCTTATCGGATCAACGCCACACTCGAGCAATGGTTGCCAGAGCAACGCCTGTTTTTGAAATCCGATACCGAGACGCGATTCATCCGCCTGCGACCCGCCACCCAAGCCATCGCCATCACCGGCATTTCTTTGGTTCTCGCATGGAGCATCGTGGCGACGGCGATCATCCTGATGGACGGGATCAGTGCAGGGTCATCACGCGAACAGACCGCACGCCAGCAGGCAATGTTCGAGGAACGGCTGAACATGCTGTCGGCCGACCGCGATCTGCGCGCGGACGAGGCGGCGCGGGCGCAGGACCGCTTTAATCTTGCGCTGGAACAGGTGTCGGACATGCAGGGCCGCCTGCTGGCCAGCGAAGACCGTCGGCGCGAGTTGGAAACCGGCATCGAAGTAACCCAGAACACCCTGCGCCGCACTATCGAGCAGCGCGACGACGCCCGCGATGCCGCATCCGAGGCGGCCATTGCGCTGTCCGAACAGACCGGCACCACCCGCAGCGACGGCGACCGCGCCAACGATGCCGAAGCGACAGTGGTGATGCTGACGTCCGCCCTCGGCGACACCGCGTCCGAGCGTGACCTGATGGCAGGCGCCGCCGATCAGGCCGCGCAGCGTGTCGCGGACATGGAACAATCGGCCCGCACCGTGCAGCAGCGCAACGACGAGATTTTCGCGCGTCTGGAAGAAGCGGTGACGATTTCCATGGAACCTCTGGACAACATGTTCCGCGCGGCGGGCATGTCACCGGACGACCTGATTGATCAGGTCCGGCGGGGCTACTCCGGTCAGGGCGGGCCCCTGACGCCGCTGTCGCTGTCCACCTCAGGTGCGACGCCGAATGGGGACACGCAGCGTGCCAACGCAATTCTGGAAGGTCTGGACCGCATGAACCTGTATCGTCTGGCCACCGAGCAGGCGCCGCTTGCCATGCCCGTCATGGCCAGCTTCCGCTGGACATCGGGCTACGGCATGCGGAACGACCCCAAAGGCTGGGGTACGCGGATGCACAAAGGGGTGGATCTTGCCGGGGCGTACGGGACGCCGATTCTGGCCACCGGTGACGGTGTTGTCATCCAGGCCGGATGGGACAACGCTTATGGCCGCGCGGTGCAGGTCCGCCACGTCAACGGCATCGTTACGCGCTATGCGCATATGTCCGAACTTCGCGTCGATGTTGGTCAAAAGGTATCGCGCGGGCAACAGATCGGTGATATGGGCAACTCAGGCAGGTCAACT
The DNA here is from genome assembly GCA_043720555.1 of Rhodobacterales bacterium. Taxonomy (GTDB): domain Bacteria; phylum Pseudomonadota; class Alphaproteobacteria; order Rhodobacterales; family Rhodobacteraceae; genus JAAFHS01. The sequence continues at coordinate 5,548 of JAYSSN010000058.1, forward strand.
GGCACGCACCTCCACTATGAAATCCTCATTGGGGGCGCGCAGGTGAATCCCATGACGTTTATAAAGGCAGGCCAAGATGTTTTCTAAAAGCCGCATCAATGAACCCGGCACCAAACAACCTGAAGGGGACAAGGCAAAGATGCCGGATACCACGAAACCATCCATGGACTTCATGCCGTCGGCGCCCAAGGGCAAAGCTGGCACCTCGATTCTCTCGGCCGATCTGACGGTCGTCGGCAACCTCAAGACCTCTGGTGACATCCAGGTCGAAGGCACGGTTGAAGGCGATATCCGCGCACATCTGTTGACGGTGGGCGAAACCGCCACCATCCGGGGCGAGATCATGGCCGACGACATCGTGGTCAACGGCCGCGTCATCGGCCGCGTGCGTGGGCTGAAAGTGCGCCTGACATCGACCGCGCGGGTCGAAGGCGACATCATCCACAAGACCATCGCCATTGAATCGGGCGCGCATTTTGAAGGGTCGGTCCAGCGTCAGGAAGACCCGCTGGCCAACAACCGCCCTGCCCTTGCGGCCCCGGCGCCGACGGCAACCTTTACGGATGCCTCCAAGTCCGAAGTCTAAGTCATCCGATGATACCGATCGCACGGGCGCCCGATCACACGGCGCCCGTTGCGTTTTGTGACGCCGCGGCCCGCAAATGGGTGCTGACGGTGGCGATCCTCGCCTCGTCGCTGGGGTTCATCGACTCGTCCGTCACCTCGATCGCCGTACCCGCGATCCGCGCATCGTTGGGGGCGACGCTGGCACAGGCCCAGTGGATCGGCAGCGCCTATCTGCTGGCGTTGGCCTCGCTGATCCTGGCGGGCAGCGCGTTGGGCGACCGGTTCGGGACGGTGCGCATCTTTGCCGCCGGTATCGTCATATTCGTGACCGCATCGGTGCTCTGTGCGCTTGCGCCAGGTGTTGAGACCCTGATTGCCGCGCGGGCACTGAAAGGCTGCGGCGCGGCCATGATGGTGCCGGGATCAATGGCGATCATCGGCAAGGCCTATCCGCGTTCCGAACGGGGCCGGGCGCTGGGGCTGTGGTCAGCGGCATCGGCGATCACGACGGCTCTTGGTCCGGTGCTGGGGGGGCTTTTGCTGACCTTCGGGCCGGAGTGGGCGTGGCGGGTCATCTTTGCCATCAACCTGCCGCTGGGTCTTTTGGCGCTGTGGCTGCTGTTTTCGCACGTGCGCCCCGATGCCGGGCGGCCCCGCGCGCCCGTCGATGTGCCGGGTGCGTTGCTCGCCACGGTCGGGCTGGGGTTGATGGCATGGGCGCTGACCTCGCCGGGCGCGGATAGCTGGATCGTGGGGCTGTCAGGCGTGGCGGTCTTTATCACCTTTGTGCTGTGGGAGGCGCACACCCCCGCGCCGATGATGCGCTTGGGTCTGTTCGGCGACCGGGGCTTTGCCGCGGCGAATGCCGCCACGTTCTTTCTGTATTTCGCGCTGACCGCCGTCAGCTTCTATCTGCCGATGACGGCGATTGCGGCCTGGGGAGTCGGGCCTGCGGCGGTGACAGCGGCGTTCCTGCCGTTTTCGATCATCATCGGCGTGATGTCCGGCCCCGCCGGGCGGATGGCCGACGCAACCGGCGGCCCTGCCCCGCTGATTGCCACCGGGGCAGCGTTCGTCGCAGTGGCTTACGCAGCACTCGCGGCACTGGCGCATCTGGGGGCGTTCTGGATGGTCGCTGTGCCCTGCATGGTGGGGTCGGCGATTGGCATGGGTCTGGTCGTGGCACCGCTGTCCGCGGGCGTGATGTCCCGCGTCAGCGACACCGAACAGGGGGCGGCATCGGGCATCAACAACGCGGTGGCGCGGGCGGCGAGCCTGGTGGCCGTGGCCCTGGGCGGCACGGTGGCGGCGCTCGGCTACACGGCTGCGGGTGGCGGGTTCAGCTTTGCCGAGGCCGGGGTCGCGGACCCTGCCCACGCGGCGGCCACCGCGGCAGGGTTCGCGTGGGTGGCAGGCATGGGCGCGGTTTGCGCGGCCACGTCTGCCGTCATCGCGCTGCGTGGCTTTCGTCAGTCGCCGGCCTGAGCATCGGCGCGGCCCTTGCCGGCGACACCCATCGCCAGCGTTGCCGCCATGAAACGGTCCAGATCGCCATCCAGCACACCGCCCGTATCGGATGTTTCAACGCTGGTGCGCAGATCCTTGACCATCTGATAGGGCTGCAGGACATATGACCTGATCTGGTTGCCCCAGCCCGCGTCACCCTTGGACTCGTGTGCTTCGTTGATGGCGGCGTTCCGCTTGTCCAGTTCCATCTGATACAGCCGCGATTTCAGCGCCTTCATGGCGATATCGCGGTTCTGGTGCTGCGATTTCTGCGAACTCGTCACCACGATGCCGCTGGGAAAATGCGTGATCCGCACGGCAGAGTCGGTCTTGTTCACGTGCTGGCCGCCCGCGCCGGACGACCGGTAGGTGTCGATGCGGATGTCCTTGTCCTGCACATCAATCTCGATGTTGTCATCCACGACCGGATAGACCCAGACCGAACAGAATGACGTGTGCCGCCGCGCCGCGCTGTCATAGGGCGAGATGCGCACCAGGCGGTGCACGCCGCTTTCCGACTTCAGCCAGCCATAGGCGTTATGGCCCGAAATCTTGTAGGCGACCGACCGGATGCCGGCCTCTTCCCCCGGCGTTTCGGCCTGCAGCTCTACCGTATAGCCCTTGCGTTCGGCCCATCGCACATACATCCGCGCCAGCATCGAGGCCCAGTCGCACGACTCTGTCCCGCCGGCGCCCGCGTTGATTTCAAGAAAGGTATCGTTGCTGTCGGCCTCGCCATCCAGCAGGGCCTCAAGCTCTTTGGCTGCGGCGACGTCGACCAATGCGCGCAACGCGGCCTCGGCCTCGGTCACGATATCCGCGTCGCCCTCGGCCTCGCCCATCTCGATCAACTCGACGTTGTCGCGCAGGCCACCGTCGATCAACTTGTACGTCGACATCGCATCCAGCAGCATCTGGCGGTCCTGCATCAGCTTTTGGGCCTTGGCGGGATCGTTCCACAGATCGGGGGCTTCGATCAGTGCATCGAATTCTTCCAGCCGGTGCGGGGCCATTTCCAGATCCATCCGCTGGCCCAGCAGGGTCAGCGTCTTGCGGATCGCGTCGATATGGTTCTGGGTTTCGGCGCGCATCGGGCAGTCCTTTTTCACATATCGCTGGGGTGATAACGCCAAGCGCGCGCCCGGACAAGTCACCCCGCCCGCGCGCATCACCGCAGCCTTGTTGTCAGTAAATTCCGCCCGAGCTGAGCGTGCCGAAATCGGACTTGCGCGGCACGACCCGCGACGCGCCGCCCGACGTGGTTACGGTCGTGGTTTCACCACCACCGCCACCGCCCGCATCGGTTTCACCATAGGCGAACAGCGGCAGGTTCGACCCCATGCCAAAGCCACCATCGACAATGACCGACCCCAGACCGAACAACGATTCCTCGCCTTCGCGGAAATATTCGGAAACGACGTTTTCGCCGCTGGCGTCCGCAGACAGACGCGCGCCGGTAAAGCGGTCGACGTTGACGAAATAGCCCCCCGGCGGCACGGCAAAGTCGGTTCCGCCATATTCGGCGATCGCCACTTTCATGAAGCTTTCAAACACCGGGCCGCACAGCCCGCCACCGGTGGCGCTGTCCCCCATCGTGCGGGGCTGGTCATACCCGATGTAGCAACCCGCCACCACGTTCGAGGTAAAGCCGACGAACCACACATCCTTTGCCTCGTTCGTCGTGCCGGTCTTGCCGGCGACGGGCACCGGCAGGTTGATGCCCCGCGCCGTGCCGCGTTCGACAACACCCTGCATCATCGAGGTCAGCTGATAGGCCGTAATCGCGTCCATCACACGCTCGCGGTCGGACGTGACGGTGGGTTCTTCGCCGCCGGGAATGCTGGCCGTGGTGCAGTCTTCGCAAATCCGCTGGTCGTGACGATAGACGGTGCGGCCATAGCGGTCCTGCACCCGGTCGACCAGCGTGGGTTCCACCCGCTCGCCGCCATTGGCAAACATCGCATACGCCGCGACCATCTTGAACAGTGTGGTTTCCTGTGCGCCCAGCGCGTTGGCAAGGAAAGGATCCATCCGGTCATAAACGCCAAAGCGTTCGGCATACCCCGCCACCGTTTCCATCCCGATTTCCTGCGCAATGCGCACGGTCATCAGGTTGCGCGACTGCTCCAGCCCGTTGCGGATCGTGGTTGGGCCATAGTACCGGTCGGATGCGTTTTGTGGCTTCCACAAGCCCTGCGGTGTGTTCACCTCGATCGGCGCGTCCACCACGATCGTGGCGGGGGAAAAGCCACTGTCCAGCGCCGCTGCATACACAAAGGGCTTGAACGACGACCCCGGTTGCCGCGTGGCCTGCGTCGCACGGTTGAACACCGAAAATTCGTAGCTGAACCCGCCCTGCATCGCCAGCACGCGGCCCGTGTTCACGTCCATCGCCATGAAGGCACCCTGCACTTCGGGCACCTGGCGGACCGACCAGCGCACGAAACTGTCATCTTCATCGCTGGTCACGCGGCGCACGTGGATCACGTCGCCGGGTTTGAAGTTGTCAACGAACGATCCGCTGATCCAGTCGATGTCATCGCGCGGCACGATCTGCGGCTCGGCCGCGGACTCCTGCACCTCCTCGACGCCGATCCGCATGTCCTGATCGCCCACCTCGAACACGACCGCAGCGTACCACCCCTCGATATCGCGGGCCACCGGCACCGCTGCCAGCGCCGCACGCCACCCATCGCCCGTCAGCGCATCCGGCGCGATGGTCTGGCCTGTCCCGCGCCACCGGCCGATACCGCGGTCGTATTGCTCCAGCCCGCGGCGCAGGGCGCGGGCGGCGGTGGCCTGCAATTCCTGGTTTACCGTGGCGCGAATCGTCAGACCGCCACCAAAGAATTCTTCCTGACCAAACGTACCCGACAACTGACGCCGGATTTCATCGGTGAAATAGTCGCGCGGCGGCAGTGCCTCGCGGAACGCCGGGTAGTCGCCGTTCTGCACCGAGCGCAGCGGCTCGTCGATGGCGGCCTGATAGGCCGCCTCGTCGATATAGCCGTTCTGCCACATCTCACGCAGCACATAGTCGCGCCGTTCCGTCACCCGTTCCTTGGCCGTCACCGGATGATAGCGCCCCGGCGCCTGCGGCATGGCTGCCAGCATCGCCACCTCGGCCGGGGTCAGTTCCACCAGCGACTTGTTGAAATAGGTCTGGGCGGCGGCGGCCACGCCATAGCTGTTCTGACCAAGGAAAATCTCGTTCAGGTACAACTCGAGGATCTTTTCCTTGGTCAGCGTCGCTTCAAGCCGCGTTGCAAGGATGATTTCCTTGATCTTGCGTTCCGCCGTGCGCCCGCCATCAAGAAGGAAGTTCTTCATCACCTGCTGGGTGATGGTGGACGCGCCCCGGACGTTGCCGCCACGCGACACGATGGCATCGCGCAGGGCGGCCAGCATGCTGCCCGCGTCATAGCCACGATGGGTGTAGAAATTCTTGTCCTCGGCGCTGATGAACGCTTCCTTGACCAGATCGGGGATATCTTCGATCGCCACGAACAGGCGGCGTTCTTCGGCGAATTCGTCGATCATCCGGCCTTCGCCGGAATAGATCCGGCTGATCGTGGGCGGGGTATATTGCGCCAGGCTTTCATGGCTCGGCAGGTCGCGCGAATAGGCGTAAAAGATCGCACCAATGGTCAGCGCGCCAAACAGCACGCCCATCGTGACCATCGTGAAGATGCCACCAAAAAACGACCCGATAAACCGTATCACACCCAGCCCCTTTATCTGATGCGCGCCTTATATCCTGACCTGGGGGGAAAGGTCAAAACGATCAACCGTGATCTGCGCACCCTACTGCCGCCGCAGCGCCGCCAGGGCCGAATCTTCATCGGCCCAGGCCTTCAGCCCCGCCAGAATTGCGCCCGACATCGCCGCGCGCCAGTCGCCATCCTTCAGCCGTGCAAGATCGCGGTCCGATGACAGGAACCCCAGTTCGATCAGCACCGACGGAATGTCCGGCGCTTTCAGCACGGAAAAGCCCGCCTCCTGGCGCGGGTGGCGGTGCATGCGCAGATCTGCAGCCTTGATCGCCGCTTCCAGTGCCAGCGCCAGCCGGTCGATGCGCGGCTGGGTTTCGGTGCGCGCCATGTCCATCAACACCGTCGCCACCACATCATCCTGTGCCGACAGATCAATCCCTGCCAACAGATCATCGCGGTTGTGCCGCTCGGCCAGGGCCTGCGCCGCCTCGTCGCTCGCATCCGCTGCCAGCGTATAGATGGTGGCGCCCACCGCCTCGCCCTCCTCCAGCGCATCGGCGTGCAGCGAGATGAAGACATGCGCGCCTGCCGACCGCGCAACCGAGCTGCGGGTTTCCAACGGCACAAAGGCATCTTCCTCGCGCGTCAGCACTACCCGAAAGCCACCATCGCGCAGCAACGCCTCTTTCAGTTCACGCGCGAAGGTCAGCATCAGCGCGGCCTCGGTGTAGCCATCACGCTCCGCGCCCGGATCAATGCCGCCATGGCCGGGGTCCAGCACCACCGTCAACGGGCCCTCCCCGCGCGGCACCGGTGCCGGAAGATCGGCGGCATCCGGCAGCGCCCACGCCGCAGGCTCTGCTGCGGATGCCACCGCGGCAAACGCCTGTGCCGTGGCCGGGGTCAGTGTCACCTCGACCGCCGTTGCAGCCCCGGTCTGCATCCCGGTCTGCATCCCGGCCTGCCCCACCAGCATCGGCCCCGTCAGCTCCAGCACCAGCCGCGACCAGCCGGGGCGGAACACGCCCGCACGCAGGTCGACGACCCGCACCGATCCGTTGGCCACCTTGTCGATCCCCGTCCAGTCCACCTCGCGGAAGTCCAGCACCGCACGCGGCGGCGCATCCAGCAGCCGCACCCGCCACGGCACGGGCTGTGACAGGCCAAGCCGCAGCACCACATCGCCGCCCTGATCGCGCAGGCCCGATGCAGCCGGGTCCAGCCGCGCCAGACCCGACAGGTCCTGCGCCTGCCCGGTCATGGCCAGACACAGCATCACAAGTGCCGCCCACAACGCCCGCATCCCTGCCCCGATCCGCCTTTTCATCTTTGCGCAAATATCCGCGCCGCAGGCCGGAAAGTAAACTGCACCCAAGCCAGAGACGGCACAAATCGCCGCTCACATCCGCGACATCACGCGGGCGACGCCTTGCCTTTATCCGCCCCATCGCCCATTTTGCGCGAAATTCATGCCGGAGCCTGCAATGCGCCTTGTCCTCGCCCTGACTGCCCTGCTGGCCACCCCCGCGATGGCCCAGATGACCGATGCCGAACGCGAGGGGTTTCGTGCCGAGGTGCGGGCGTACCTGCTGGAAAACCCCGAAGTGATCGTCGAGGCGATGACTGAACTTCAGGCACGGCAGGATGCGGACATCGCCAACCGTGAGACGGCGCTGCTCGCCGCCAACATGGATGCCATCGTGAACGATGGCCATTCATGGGTCGGTGGCAACCCGCAGGGCGACATCACGGTGGTCGAATTCATGGACTACCGCTGCAGCTATTGCCGCAAAGCGATGGAGGAAGTGGCCGAACTGGTCACGACCGATGGCAACATCCGCTTCATCATCAAGGAATATCCGATCCTTGGCGAAGAGTCGCTGCTGTCGGCGCAATTTGCCATCGCGGTGCTGCAGATGCACAGCGCCGATACCTACCAGCAGGTCCATGAAGCGCTGCTGACCATGCGGGGCACCGCGACGCTTGAGGCGCTGGGAAACCTTGCCGCCGATCTGGGGCTGGACCCCGCCCCCATCCTGGCGCAGATGAACAGCCCTGACGTGCGCGCGGTGATCGATGCCAACCACGCGCTTGGTCAGACCATGGAAATCAACGGCACGCCGACCTTCGTGATCGGTGACGCCATGGTGCGCGGCTATGTGCCGCTGGACGGGATGATGCAGATCGTCGCGGACGAACGCACCAACTGACCCACAGCCGTCACGACACCCGCGCAGTCCGGTGTCTCAGAACGCCAGATGCAGACAGCAGCCCTGCCATCGCAATCACGATCAGTCCCAGCGCCGCGAACGCGCCCTCCAGGCCGGACCGTGCCACCAGCGGTGCGCTGACACGCGGCGAGGCGAACTGCCCGGCATAAAACGCCGT
>JAYSSN010000059.1:0-2029 GCA_043720555.1 Rhodobacterales bacterium
CAAGCTGGACCGCCCAGCTTTCACGTCTGAAGGAACGGGGAGAGTTTGGCGAAAGTTTCGGGGCGTATTCTCACGAAAGCGTGAAGTTCAGAACCACTGTCCCGGCTCCATCAGGCCAAGGTCCATCAATTGCTGCGAGTGCCACTGGAATTCGGTCGAATTGCGCCAGCGAAAGCTGTGAATGTCGAACCGGCTGCCTGGGTTGGTGCGCAGCGCCTTGGCGGTACGGAACGAACAGACAGCGACCGTCAGGTTGTGGTGCCACGGGCAGGCGTAGGTGTTGTATTCTTCATCGGTGAAGGTGAAATCGGGCCGCAGCCGCAAACCCCTTTTCGCGCGGAAGATCGAAATCCGGTCGATCTTGCGCTTGGGCTGGGGGATGTGTTCTTCAAACCGCCAGCGCAGGCCGCCGTAAAAGTCGAGCTGGCGGTCCTTGGGGTGGTTGCTGTTCGCCGTGTCCGGGCGGCCCAGGGCGTAATAGCCCGATCTGTCCAGCAAGGCATTCTCCAGTGACACTGCGTTGTGAAACCGGTTCAGATCACTGGCATAAAGATCGACGACATAGGACAGGATTGCATCGCGGCGCTCTTCGGCGTGAAACGCGATCACCTCGCGGATGTTGCGCGTCTCGCAGAACGGGTGGAACAGGTATTCGGCGTTAAAGCAGTAATAAAGCCAGGTGCCATCCGCCGCATCAATCAGCGCATTCACCGCCGCAACCAGCGCGCTGTCGCCATGCACGTCATAGCTGATGCGGTGCAGCTGAGCGGCCAGATCGGCAGGCAGAACCAGCGCGTCGGGGGCAAACAGCACCACGCTGCGGAACCCGGCGTTCAGGTGATGGCGCACCGTGGTGTCCACCTCGACCGGATCTTCGGCCATGACAAGGGCCACCGGGCCACGCGCCAGCACGCCTGCCGCTTTTTCCAGAAAATCCTGAATCCCGGTATACTGCACGCTGTGTCCCATGTCTGTCTGGCCCGCAGAAAACGGCAAGCTCGCCGTCAATGCAAGTGGCCTTGGATTGCGGCAGGCCCCTGTTTGCGTGTATGGCCCCCATATCCCGTGCAAAGGCCGCCCCGATGACTGAAGCCAAGAAGCTGTTCATCAAGACCTATGGCTGTCAGATGAACGTCTATGACAGCGAACGCATGGTCGAGGCCATGGCGGCGGATGGCTATGTCACAACCGATGTCGTGGATGATGCCGACATGGTGCTGATCAACACCTGCCACATCCGGGAAAAGGCGTCGGAAAAGCTGTTCTCCGACCTTGGCCGCCTGCGCCCTCTGAAGGCCGCGAGGCCGGGACTGAAAATCGGCGTTGCAGGCTGTGTGGCCCAAGCCGAAGGAGCCGAGATTTTGCGCCGCGCGCCGCAGGTCGATCTGGTGGTCGGGCCGCAAAGCTATCATCGGCTGCCCCAGATGGCGCGCGCCACGGGCCAGGTGGTGGACACCGAATTTCCGGCCGAAGACAAGTTCGACCATCTGCCGCAAGGGCGCGGCGCCACCGGGCCGACGGCGTTTCTGACGGTGCAGGAAGGCTGTGACAAGTTCTGTGCGTTTTGCGTCGTGCCCTACACGCGCGGGGCCGAAGTCAGCCGCCCCGCCGGCCGCCTTCTGGCCGAAGCGCAGGCACTGGTCGCGCGGGGTGCGCGCGAGGTCACCCTGCTGGGGCAGAATGTGAACGCATATCATGGTGCGGGCGACGGCGGCGACTGGGGCCTTGCCCGCCTGATCCGGGGGCTCGCAGCCATTCCGGGGCTGGACCGTATCCGCTATATGACCAGTCACCCCAATGACATGGAAGATGACCTGATCGCTGCGCATGGCGATCTGCCGCAGCTGATGCCCTATCTGCATCTGCCGGTGCAATCGGGGTCGGACCGGATTCTGAAGGCGATGAACCGCAAGCACACCCGCGATCATTACATGCGCCTGATCGACCGCTTCCGAGCGGTGCGCCCTGATATCCTGCTGTCATCCGATTTTATCGTGGGCTTCCCCGGCGAAACCGACGCCGATTTCGC
>JAYSSN010000060.1:0-13597 GCA_043720555.1 Rhodobacterales bacterium
TGATAATCGCGCCAGTGGTCCATCAGGCCAAAAGCGCTTTCCAGCGTGAAATCTGTTCGCGCACCCGGACGGGCGAAGTTCCGCCATAAGAGGTGCGACTGTTCACGGAATTCACCACACCCAGCACCGCAAAGACATCGTTTGTGATGCCTGCATGTACCGCCTGCAGATCGGCCAATGACAGATCAGGCAGATCGCAGCCTTGCTTCTCTGCGACGGCCACCAGCGCACCCGTGACATGATGCGCCTCGCGGAACGGCAGGCCAAGGGCGCGCACCAGCCAGTCGGCAAGGTCAGTCGCGGTGGAAAACCCTGATCCGGCGGCGGCTGCCAACGCATCCCGGTTGGCGGTCATGTCGCCCACCATCCCGGTCATCGCGGCCAGCGCCAGCATCAGCGTATCGGCGGCGTCGAACACCTGTTCCTTGTCTTCCTGCATATCCTTGGAATAGGTCAGCGGCAGACCCTTCATCACGGTGAACAAGGCCACCGTCGCCCCCAGTATCCGCCCCAGCTTGGCGCGCAGCAGTTCGGCCGCATCGGGGTTTTTCTTCTGCGGCATGATGGACGACCCGGTGGTCCAGCGGTCCGACAGCCGCACGAAGCGGAACTGCGCTGTGGACCAGATCACCAGCTCTTCGGCAAAACGCGACAGATGCATGGCACAGATCGCCGACGCCGACAGGAATTCCAGCGCAAAGTCGCGGTCCGAGACCGAGTCGAGGCTGTTTGCCGTGGGCCGGTCGAAGCCGAGCGCCTTGGCCGTCATGTGCCGGTCGATCGGGAATGACGTGCCTGCCAGTGCCGCCGCCCCCAGCGGGCTTTCGTTCATCCGCGCACGCGCGTCGATGAACCGGCCACGGTCGCGCGCCAGCATTTCGACATATGCCATCATGTGATGGCCCCATGTCACCGGCTGCGCAGTCTGCATGTGCGTAAAGCCCGGCATCACCCAGTCGGCCCCGGTCTCGGCCTGCACCACAAACGCCGTCATCAGGGCGGAGATCCCGCCAATGGCGGCATCGCACTGATCGCGCACCCACAGGCGGAAATCGACCGCCACCTGATCGTTCCGGCTGCGCGCGGTGTGCAGGCGGCCGGCAGGCGCGCCGATGATGTCCTTCAGCCGCGCCTCAACATTCATGTGGATGTCTTCCAGTTCGGTGCGGAAGACGAATTTTCCCGTTTCAATCTCTGACAACACCGTGAGAAGGCCTTCCCCGATGGCCTCGGCATCCGTATTGGTCAGGATGCCACAGGCCGCGAGCATCGCCGCATGGGCACGGCTGCCACGGATGTCCTGGGCAAAGAGCCGCTGGTCGAACCCGATGGATGCGTTGATCGCTGCCATGATCGCGTCCGGGCCTTCGGCAAAGCGCCCGCCCCACATGGTGTTGGCTGTCTTGGACGTCATCTGATTGCCCTTTGGAGGGATGGAATGCGCAAAGTTCTTGGCCTGCTTTATACGGCCCTTCTGGTGGGTGCAAATGCGGCCCTCGCCGACGTCAGTGCCCTGCGGACGGGCGACATGAAAAAGCTGGCGTTCAGCGCGCCGGTCACACTGCCCGACGTGCCGGTTTTCGATGGCGACGGGGTGGAGCACGCGCTGTCGGAATGGCGGGGCCAATGGGTCGTGCTGAACTTCTGGGCCACGTGGTGTGCGCCCTGCCGGACGGAAATGCCGTCGCTGGATCGGTTGCAGGTCGCCATGCCCGCGATCGCGGTTCTGCCCGTCGCCACGGGACGCAATTCGGTCGAGGGCATCACGGCGTTCTATGCCGAAGCGGGCGTGGCGAATCTGCCCGTCCTGCTGGACCCGAAATCCGAACTGTCGCGCAGCATGGCGGTGCTGGGCCTGCCCCTGACGGTGATCCTGAACCCGCAAGGTCAAGAGGTTGCCCGCCTGATCGGCGATGCGGACTGGGACAGCGACGACGCCAAGGCAATTCTGGCCGCCATGATGGCGGAAGCGGAATAAGCGGCCGCACGGCCGCACACCACGCACGATCTTTCTGCGAAAGATCAGGGTCAAGCGCAGAGCCACCCGTCAATTTTTCGCAGAAAAATTGTGGCGCGACCAACCGACACCGCCGCAGCATACGGCGCCCCGGACTGGTATGCGGCCTCTGGTGTGACAGAACCGCTGCACGGCGCCATGCGCCATCCGGGCGATGCGGCAGGGGCCAGGGCACTGGACTTTCCCGTTCCCGTGTCGGTCACTGCATGGGAACTTCATCTCGGCAAAGGACGGGCCATGACGAACCCCTGCATCATCTGCGTGGCCATCACCGGGTCGCTGCCCACCAAGGCGAACAACCCCGCCGTGCCGGTCACAATTGCCGAACAGATCGAGTCGACCCATGCGGCCTTCGAGGCGGGCGCCACCATCGCGCATTGCCATGTCCGCGATGCTGCAGGCCGCCCCACCAGCGACCCCGACCGCTTTGCCGTATTGCAACAGGGGCTGCGCACACACTGCCCCGGCATGATCATCCAGTTCTCCACCGGCGGGCGCTCGGGCGCAGGCCGGGAGCGCGGCGGCATGCTGGCTTTGCACCCTGACATGGCCAGCCTGTCAGTGGGGTCCAACAACTTTCCCACCCGCGTTTATGAAAACCCGCCCGATCTGGTGGATTGGCTGGCCGCCGAGATGCTGACCCATGACGTCAAGCCCGAGATCGAGGCGTTTGACCTGTCGCATATCGTGCAGGCCACCCGCATGGCGGCGGACGCTCGCCTGACAGGCCCGCTTTACGTGCAGTTCGTCATGGGGGTGAAAAACGCGATGCCGGCGGATGAGCGGATTTTCGACTTCTACATCGAGACCCTGCACCGGCTTGCCCCGGATGCCCAATGGTGTGCCGCAGGCATCGGGGCTGCGCAACTGACGGTCAACGACTGGGCGATCCGCAAGGGCGGCCATACCCGCACCGGGCTGGAGGACAATGTGCGCTGGGACCGCGACCGCCTGGCCCCGTCAAACGCTGCGCTGGTGCGCCGCGCCGCCGACCTGTGCGCGCGATATGGCCGCCCCGTTGCCACCTGGCAGCAGGCCCGTGCGATTCTGGGTCTGCGCGAGGCGTAGGCAACACCGCGCTGGACCGGCGGTTTATCCCAGTCCGCGCCCATGCAGCGCCTGGATCAACGCCTTGGCCTCGGGCCCCGGATCCTGCTCGACCCGCAGATATTCCTGCCCATCCGCTTTGCGGTTCACCAGCCGCAGTTCCACCATCGTGCGGCGCAGGATGGCGGCATCGCCAAAGCAGTGCCAGCGGTCCAGCAGCGCGCTGATCTCGCGTTCCGTCATCGCCGTCCGCGCGGGCAGGTGCGACCACAGCGCCCGGACCGCCAGACGTTGTTGCCATGTCCGCGATGGCCAGCGCATCAGCCCGCCCTGCGCATCGAAGTGCCGCAAGACCTGTGCCACGCGGGCCACATCGGCACGGGGTTCCACGGGCACCTCTGCCCGCAGCACAGTTGCGCGCAGGTGCTGCACGTTGCAGTAGCCTGCCGCCTGCGCCAGCATGTTCATCAGGGCCAGATGGCCGGGTAGCCTGGCTGCTGCGGTCAGTTTGCCCTGCAGGCTGCGCGTCATGGCCGACAGATCAGGGATGTGAAGGGGATGGGCGGTGCGCGTCATCATGTCCTCATGAGCGTGCCGTCGGGGGTCGCGGGTCACCGGCCTGGCGATCGGGCACGCAGGCATGATGTGCGGACGATCCTGTATCGGGCAGGTTTAGCTGTCCATGACGGACCGGTGACGCCTGGGTGAACTGCGGACCCGGGGGCGCAGCAGAGGGTATCGGATTGCGACCGCCAAGACCTGCTTTTTCGTGCGTCCCGGCGCAAATGCACTGCTTCCAGAACCGCATAACCATTGTAGGTCACAATTAATTCCGGATCTTCTTGCTCAGCGCGCCATCCCCGCCACCGCTGCATGACGCGGGCAACCGACCAGATGGTCATTGACCAACCCGCAGGCTTGCATGAAGGCGTACACGATCGTCGGGCCGCAGAAATTGAACCCGGCCTTTTTCAGTGCTTTTGACATGGCCCGCGAAATGTCCGTTTCTGGCTGCACCTCGGCCATGCGGGTCAGGCTGTTCTGAATCGGCGTGCCGTCCACAAACCGCCAGATGTAATCCCCGAACGGCTCGGCCTCCTGGATGCGCAGATAGGCCTGCGCCGACGTGATGGTGCTTGCGATCTTGCCGCGATGGCGCACGATCCCCGGATCGGCCAGCAGGCGCGCAACCTCATCTTCGCCCCAGGTTGCGATCACTTCGGGATGAAACCCCTGAAACGCCGCACGAAAACTTTCGCGTTTGCGCAGGATGGTGATCCACGACAGCCCGGCCTGAAACCCATCGAGGATCAGCTTTTCCCACAACGCGCGGCTGTCATACTCGGGCACGCCCCAATCGGTATCGTGGTAGTGGACATACAGCGGGTCATCCCCGCACCACGGGCAACGCCCTGACGTGTCGGCCATAGGCACCTCCGATGGCGCAGAATTGGGACAAATGTGAACTTTCACACCACGTTTACCGCTGCGGCGGCACCCTGTCCATGATCTGACAGATGGGGGACAGGAATGCCGGGGGACCAGGCGAACGCATGGCACGCAAAAAGCAGCCCGCTGAGCGTGGCCATCACCGAAGGCGATCGCCAGACCTTGCAGATGGTGACGGATGCCTTGCAGCAAAAGCGCCTCGCACTCGCCTATCAGCCGGTGGTGATGGCCGCCGATCCCGGCCGCATCGGATTTTACGAAGGGCTGATGCGCGTGTTGGACGTGACAGGCCGCGCCATCCCCGCAAAGGATTTCATGCCCGCCGTCGAGGCGCATGAAATCGGCCGCCAGATCGACGTCGCGGCCTTGCGCATGGGGCTGGCGGCACTGGCCGACCATCCCGACGTGCGGTTGTCGGTGAACATGTCCGCCCGGTCAGTCGGACACCCCGACTGGATGGCAACGCTCGTGCGGGGGCTGGAAGCCTCGCCGACGGTGGCCGAGCGGTTGATTCTGGAAATCACTGAAAGTTCGGCCATGACGGTGCCGGAACTGGTGATCCGTTTCATGCACGATCTGGGGCGCAAGGGCATTGCCTTTGCCATAGACGATTTCGGCGCAGGCTATACCGCGTTTCGCTATTTCCGCGATTTTGAATTCGACATGCTGAAGATCGACGGCCAGTTCACCCGCGATATCCACCACGATCCCGGCAATCAGGCGCTGGTGCGGGCGCTGATTACCATCGGCAAGCATTTCCACATGATGACCATCGCCGAGATGGTGGAATCGGCGGCCGAGGCCGAATGCCTGCGCGGGCTTGGCATCGATTGCCTGCAGGGCTTCGCCTTCGGCGCACCGTCGGTCAAGCCCGCCTTTGTCGATGCGGCCCGCAAACGCGCCTGACAGCCGTATTCTTGCCTTTGGCCCTGAACCCGCTTACGGCTTGGAAAACCGCATTCCGCGCCAGCCAAAAAAGGGGATCAGCAACATGACAAACGTGGTAATCGTATCCGCCGCCCGCACCGCTGTCGGCAGCTTCAACGGCGCTTTCGCCACCATCCCTGCGCATGAACTGGGGGCCGCGGTGATCGAGGCGGTCGTGGCGCGCGCAGGTGTGGACAAGGCCGATATCAGCGAGACGATCCTCGGTCAGGTTCTGACGGCGGGTCAGGGCCAGAACCCCGCGCGGCAGGCGCATATCCGCGCCGGGCTGCCGCAAGAAGCCTCGGCCTGGGGGATCAACCAGGTTTGCGGTTCGGGCCTGCGCGCCGTGGCGCTGGCCGCGCAACACATCCAGCTGGGCGATGCGTCGATCATCATCGCGGGCGGGCAGGAAAGCATGAGCATGTCGATGCACGTGGCGCACCTGCGTGCCGGGCAAAAGATGGGCGATCTGAATTTCATCGATTCGATGATCAAGGATGGTTTGTGGGATGCCTTTAACGGCTATCACATGGGTCAGACGGCAGAAAACGTGGCCAACCAGTGGCAGATTTCGCGCGACATGCAGGACGAGCTGGCACTGTCCAGCCAGAACAAGGCCGAAGCCGCGCAGAAGGCCGGAAAGTTCAAAGACGAAATCGCGGCTTTCACGGTGAAATCGCGCAAGGGCGATGTGGTCGTGGACCAGGACGAATACATCCGCCACGGTGCCACGATGGAGGCAATGCAAAAGCTGCGTCCGGCCTTCGTCAAGGACGGGTCGGTGACTGCGGCCAACGCCAGCGGCCTGAACGATGGTGCGGCCGCCGTCATGGTGATGACCGAGGCCGACGCGGCCAAGCGCGGGCTGACCCCGCTGGTGCGGATTGCGTCATATGCAACCGCCGGGCTGGACCCGTCGATCATGGGCGTGGGCCCGATCCACGCCAGCCGCAAGGCGTTGGCCAAAGCCGGCTGGAAGGTTGGCGATCTGGATCTGGTCGAGGCGAACGAGGCGTTTGCGGCGCAGGCCTGTGCCGTCAACAAGGACATGGGCTGGGATACCTCCATCGTGAACGTGAACGGCGGGGCGATCGCCATCGGCCACCCGATCGGGGCTTCGGGCGCGCGCATCCTGAACACGCTGATCCACGAAATGGCGCGGCGCGGCGCGAAAAAGGGTCTGGCGACGCTGTGCATCGGTGGCGGCATGGGTGTCGCCATGTGTCTGGAGCGGTAACGCTGCAAGCGCAGCATTATTTCGCAAATGCAAAAAGGGGCGCAAGATTCTTGCGCCCCTTTCGCATCATTGATACCCAGACGGAATATTCAAGCACTTGGGGGGAATCATGGGTCGGGTTGCATTGGTCACAGGGGGCTCGCGCGGGATCGGAGCCGCCATATCCGTGGCACTCAAGGCGGCGGGCTATACCGTTGCCGCCAACTATGCGGGCAATGACGAGGCCGCTGCGGCCTTTACCAAAGACACCGGAATCCCGACCTATAAATGGTCGGTCGCCGATTACGATGCCTGCGTGGCAGGGGCAAAGGCGGTCGAGGCGGACCTCGGGCCCATCGACGTCCTGGTGAACAATGCCGGCATCACGCGGGACGCGATGTTCCACAAGATGACACCGGGAATGTGGAAAGAGGTGATCGACACCAACCTGTCAGGGCTGTTCAACATGACCCATCCCCTGTGGTCGGGGATGCGCGACCGCAAGTTCGGGCGCGTCATCAACATCAGTTCGATCAACGGGCAAAAGGGGCAAGCGGGACAGGTGAACTATTCCGCCGCGAAATCCGGTGACCTGGGCTTTACCAAGGCGCTGGCCCAGGAAGGCGCGCGCGCGGGCATCACGGTGAACGCGATCTGCCCAGGCTACATCGGCACGGAAATGGTGCGCGCGATTGACGAAAAGGTGCTGAACGAACGCATCATTCCGCAAATCCCCGTGGGCCGTCTGGGTGAGCCGGATGAGATCGCCCGGGTCGTCACGTTCCTTGCGTCGGATGATGCGGGCTTCATCACCGGGTCGACCATCAGCGCAAACGGGGGGCAGTTCGTGGTCTGAACGCGGTCTGCGGGGCTGTTTGACGCTTGTCTTGCAGCCCCGGATTGTCGCAGTCTGGCTTGCGTGGCGACTGATAGGGTCGCTGAATTTTTCAGGGCTGCGGCGAGCAGATAGGTCAAATGGTAAATCCCGCACCGCCAGTGATGAAGCTGCACCATGCGAAATCCTTTTTCGATATCAAAACAGCGATGGCCTGGGTGGCCCGCTCGACCGGGAAAAGCGCTTTCCGGCAGGGCTGTGAGATGCTGGGCTTGCTGGTCGGCAGTCAACGCATCACACCCGAGGAATACTACCTGTACGGACTGTGGCGCCGCGAGATATCTGCTCCGCTGCGCCGCAGCTATGTGTCCGATATCGGCAGCACCCGCCTGAACAGTCAGCTTTCGCCCCCATCAGAGCTGAACCTGAGGGGCCTTCTGGGCAACAAGCAATTGCTTGGCCTGACATTGCGTGCGGCAGGGTTTCCAGTTCTCGATCCGCTCGCCCTGTTCGGTGACACTGTCTTCCAGCCGGGTGTTCCCGTGCTGCGTGATGCGTCCCAGATTGCCGCATGGCTGGCGCGCGACGGCAACCTGCCGTGTTTCGGCAAGCCGATCGTGTCGTCCCTCGGCAAAGGGGCTGCGAGCTTTCTTGCGTTGAGCGATGACCGCAGTGCCGTGCATCTGGGCAACGGCGCGACCGTCGCCCTGACGACCATCGCCGCCGAAATCGTCGCCAATTATGCAGCCGGATACGTGTTTCAGCCGCTGATCCGGCAGCATCCGGATGTCGAGGCCGTGACAGGGCGCACAGTTGGCGGTTTGCGCGTCGTCACCTTGCGGACATCGACGGGTGCCGCGTTGCTTTATGTTGTGCAGCGCCTGCCTGCCAAAGGCGCAATGATCGACGCCGCCAACCCCAGCGGGCCCACTGCTGTGATGCTGATCGACGATCAGACAGGCCGTGTCCTGCGCGCCCAGAACTTGTTCCAGATGGTCATTTCACCGCTGGACGCATCGCTGGTGACAGGCAAACCTTTTGCAGATGTCACACTGCCCTTTGTGCCGCAGGCCATCGCGATGGCCATTGACGTGCACCGGATGCTGCGACAGCCGGGGGTTCTGGGTTTTGACATTGCGCTGTCGGTGGACGGCCCGGTCATCAATGAAGTCAATGCAAACCCCTACCACCTTCTGTACCAGCGGGCAGCGGGCCAGGGGCTTTTGAACGCGGATTTTCAGCCCTTGATCAGTGAGGCGACGGCCATCGCTGCGGCAGACAGCAAACCAGCACGCCGGGCTTTCGCCAGCACACGGACGAGACGGTAGATCTTGGATATCCGCACCGGGACCAGAATACTGAAGACGCACCTCACGACAGGTGCGTTCAACGTCGCCGCGGCCTTGCAGGACACAGCACAAATGACCGGGCGTTCGGCGCCCGGACTTGCGCTTGAGATCGTTGCGGCCATGCTGTCCAAGCGCCGGTTCAGACCGGATGAGTTTTTCCTGCAAGGCGCATGGCGCGGCTCGCCCCAGCAGCGGGCCGCCTATGTTTCCGCAACGGCGGGAACCCGGCTGAACCATGGTCTGATGGCCCCTGCCCCGTTCAATCAGCAGGCATTGATCGCGGACAAATATCTGACGGGCCTTGTGCTTGAATCGAACGGCTTTCCCACGCCGCGCCTGCATGCGGCCTTTGCCGTGGATCGCCCGTTTGGCGGATTGCACACGCTGAGCACGCAAGTGGCATTGGCCGCCTGGATCGCCGATGCCACCCACCTTCCGGTGTTTGCAAAGCCGGTGGACGGATCGCAGGCGTTGGGTTCGGTGCCACTGTTGCCCGGCGCACCTGAGGGCATGGTTGATCTGGGTGGTCCAATCGTCAGCATTGCCGATCTGGCGGCGGAAGTGGCGCAGGTTTATCAGCGCGGATGGTTGTTGCAGGATCTGATCTTGCAGCCACCCGCAATCGAGGCGCTGATCGGCCCCGGCGTAGGAACCGTGCGCCTTGTGACGCTGTGGGAAGATGGCGGTCCCGAAGCGATGTATGGGGTCTGGCGACATCCGGTCGTGGGCGGGCGCGTCGACGCGGCATCCCACGGCAAACCGAACATCGGCTGCGCGCTGGACGTGGTCAGCGGTGAAATCACGCAGGCGCAGTATGGCGATTTGTTTACCGGACGCGATATTACCCATTCGGTGGTGACGCCGGACTTGCCGCTGGTGGGGTTCCGTCTGCCCGATTGGCCGCGTCTGGTTCAGATCTGCTGTGCTGCACATCGCCTGTTCCCGGCGCATGCCCTGCTGGGCTGGGACATCGGAATGTCACGCAACGGGCCAATCATCTGCGAAGTCAACACAAACCCGATGCACGCCTCGTATCAACGCGCGCATCGCCGGGGCATTCTGCAGCCTGCATTCCGCGCGCGGTTCGACCGGGCGCGACAGGTGCTTGCCCGGCGCATGGCGGGCTATCGCTCCATCATCCATCAAGGGACGCCATGACAACCCGCCGCACCGCAACGCTCACGGGCTTTTCGGCCATTCTGCTGTGGTCGCTTCTGGCGCTGTTGACCAAGGGGTCTGAACCCGTGCCGCCCTTGCTGCTGAATACCTTGTGCTTCGGGATCGGCGGGGTCATCGGGCTGATCTGGATGGGTGCGCGCGGGCAACTGCGGCAGCTTCGCGGCGTTGGCTGGCGCGTCTATGCCTTTGGCACCCTTGGCCTGTTCGGCTATCACTTTCTTTATTTCAGCGCCCTGCGGATGGCCCCGGCGGCCGAGGCGGGCTTGATTGCCTACCTCTGGCCGCTGTTCATCGTGCTGCTGTCCGGCCTGCTGCCGGGTGAGCGGTTGGCGCCGTTGCATATCACCGGCGCGTTGCTGGCATTTGGCGGGGCCGCGCTGATCGTGCTGCGTGGGGGTGCGGCGTTCGATGCGACGGCACTGCCGGGGTTGGGGCTCGCGTTTCTGTGCGCGGTCACCTGGGCGGTATATTCCATCGTGTCACGCCGGATGGGTGATGTGCCGACAGTGGCGGTGGTGGTGTTTTGTCTGGCCACAGCGGCACTGTCCCTGCCCGCGCACCTGTTGCTGGAGCCTACGATCTGGCCCAGCGGGACCTCGGGTTGGCTGTCCGTGCTGGCGCTTGGCATCGGGCCAGTGGGGATTGCGTTCTATACGTGGGATGTGGGGATGAAAAAAGGCGACATCCAGCTTTTGGGCGTCGCATCATATGCAGCGCCGCTGCTGTCCACCCTTGCGCTGGTGATCGCAGGTCATGCAACGGCAACACCGGTCCTGGCAGCAGCGGCGGCGCTGATTACCGGCGGTGCGGCACTGGCAGCGCGTGCCAGTGCCAGGGACCAAAGCCCTGTTACGCCTGAACGAGGCGTGTAATTTCTTCTTTCAGCTTGAGTTTTTGCTTCTTCAACTCAGCGATCTTCAGCGCATCTGATCCGGGGCTTCGCTGTTCGGACTCAACCATGTGTGACAGGTTTTCATGCTTGCGGCGCAGCTCTTGCAGATGCGAAGCGATGCTCATTCCGATCCTCCTGTGGTTGATCCGTATAACAGCAGGACACCACGTTTTCCGAGTCGTGTCACCCGTTTCCGTCATGGCGCTGTCACAAACTCACAAGCGTTTAGCGAAACAGGGACAAAAGCCCGTCGCCCTGTCGAAATACGGCGCTGGCGGCGGCGGTATAGCTTTCGCGGTCGCCGTCGTGCGCAACGCCTGCATGGATCACGAAGGGTGCCAGCAGACGGAACGGCGCGCGTCCGCCTTTGCGGGTTTGCACGATGACGCGCGGGGCAGCGCGGCCCGCGCGGGGCGCCAGCGGCAGGATGGTCGCCCCGGGCGCAACGGCCAGTGCGTCGGGCAGCAGTTCGGTGGCAAGGATCATGGTCAGCCAACCGCCGGGCACAAGGCGCCGCAAGGCGGCTGCAACCCATGCGGTGACCGGCGTTGCCACCTGCAAGGCCGCCGCGCGGCCGACATCGGGCGACGGCGTGCCACTCGGCGGATAGTAGGGCGGGTTGGCAATCACATGGTCAAACCCAAGCCGCAGGGCGACCGGCATCGCCGTCACATCGCCCGTCACCACCTGCATCGCCACACCGTTGCGCGCCGCATTGCGGCGGGCGAGGTCGGCATAACTTTCCTGCAACTCCAGCCCCGCATGCACCAGTCCGGGCACCCGCGCGGCAAGGCACAGCGACGCCGCCCCGGCCCCGCAGCCCAGATCAAGCACACGTTGCCCCGCAGCGGCCGCGACGCAAGCGGCCAACAAAACCGGGTCAGTCGCCGCCCGATATCCCCGGCGTGGCTGCCATAACTGCAACCGCCCGGACAAAAAGGCGTCGTCAGTCAACTCCGCTTCGGCAAACACCTACACCCCCGGATCAATGTCATTGTCCACCAGCACAGCCCGCGCCATGAAGTGGTCGGCGTCCAGCACCATCAAACGGCGCGGCAGTATCCCGATGGAGCCATCCAGGATGCTCATGTGGACGTCCATTTCGAACACCGCTATATCCTCGCCCTGCAGCAGGGCTTTGGCAAATGCGATGACAGTGGGGTCGTTGGTGCGCAGAAGCTCTTTCATCGGGCAAGGTTATGCGGCACTGAGTGTGAAAGTCGAGGGCCTGAAGCCGTGGGATTGGGATTGGACGACAGAACACACAAACCGCATGACCGTCTGGCCGCCGCCTTGGCCGCCGATATGGGCGCGGTCAATGTCCTGATCCGCGACCGCATGGCCAGCAAGCATGCGCCCCGCATTCCGCAGGTGACGGCTCATCTGGTCGATGCGGGTGGCAAACGTCTGCGCCCGATGCTGACGCTCGCCGCCGCGCGGCTGTGCGGCTACACGGGGCCATTCCACATTCATCTGGCCGCGACAGTCGAGTTTATTCACACCGCCACGCTTTTGCACGACGATGTGGTTGATGAAAGCCAGCGGCGGCGCGGGCGGCCCACGGCGAACCTTTTGTGGGACAACAAATCATCCGTGCTGGTGGGCGACTATCTGTTTTCCCGCAGCTTTCAGCTGATGGTGGAAACCGGGTCGCTGCGGGTGCTGGATATCCTCGCGGATGCGTCGGCCACCATTGCCGAAGGCGAAGTGTTGCAACTGACGGCGGCGCAGGATCTGGCCACGGACGAGGCCGTTTATCTGCAGGTCGTGCGGGGCAAGACGGCGGCCCTGTTCGCCGCCGCCACCGAGGTGGGGGGGGTTATCGCAGGCGCGCCAGAAGATCAGGTCGCGGCCCTGCGTACCTACGGTGACGCACTTGGCGTGGCATTTCAGATTGTTGATGATTTGCTGGATTACGGCGGGTCCGCTGCGGTGATCGGCAAAAACACGGGCGATGATTTCCGTGAACGCAAAGTGACGCTGCCGGTGATCCGGGCCGTCGCAAAGGCGACATCGGACGAGCGTGCGTTCTGGGTGCGGGTCATTGAAAAGGGCGCGCAGCAGGATGGTGATCTGGCGCAGGCCCTGCAGATCATGGCGCGCCATGGTGCGATGGATGCGGCCCGGCAAGATGCGCTGATGTGGGCCGGCCGGGCACGCCGCGCGCTGGCCATACTGCCCGACCATGATCTGCGCCGGATGCTGGAGGATCTGGCCGATTATGTGGTGGCGCGGGTCAACTGACCCCCTCGCCGCTAGGGCGCGGGCGTTTCATCATCTGCGAAGCCACGCAGGCTGGTGATGACCGACCGCGTGGTATCATCCAGCCAGACGCGCGCGCGATCGACACCCGTCACATACCCATCCAGGGTGGGCTTCGCACCGGGGATCTTTTCGGCAATTCGCGGTGCCATCACATAAACCGCCACCGCCGCAGCCGCCAGTACCAGCATCAGCACGAACCCACTGCGGAACCCGCCGCGCGATTCTTCCCGACGCACGATCTCCATCGCGTCGCCGTTTTCGCTGATTGCGACGTCACCCGGCCGCAATGACGAGTTTATCTCTTCAATGTCCGGCAGCATTTCGCGCCGGGTGCGTTCACGTTTCAATTCCGGCTCTGGGTCGGGGTCTGTCAGCGGTTCCGGCTCCGGCCCGGCATCCGGGTCTTCACCTTTCATCAGCG
>JAYSSN010000061.1:0-4889 GCA_043720555.1 Rhodobacterales bacterium
CCCCGGAGCAGTGATGAGGGCGGCCACGATCTCGGCCCCTTCGGCAGTGGCAAAGTCAATCGCGAGCGAGCGCTTGCCCTTGTTCAGGCCCGCCCAGAACAGGCTTTCACCGGTTGCCGTCACCGGCCAGCGCCGCGCGTCGAGCCCACCTTGCAACCGGTCGATCCGGATCACGTCCGCGCCCATCTGTGCCATGGTCATGCCTGCCATTGGCACGGCGACGAACGCCGAACTTTCGATGATCCGCAGTCCAGTCAGCGGCCCGCTCACCAACTCACCTCGGCGGTCATGCATTGCATGCCGTCGCCATCCACGGTGGCGAGTTTCGTGCCCCATGCGCACAGCGACAATGCCCCGGCAAAGGCCGGGCGCACACCGCGAAAGCTGTAGCTGCGGGGAGGCTGCCCGGCGGCCCGTTGCGCGGCGTTCAGCAGGATCATGGCCTGCAGAGGTCCGTGGGTGACAAGCCCGGGATAGTGTTCGACATCGGTGGCGTAGGGCAGGTCATAGTGGATGCGATGGCCGTTGAAGGTAAGGGCAGAGTATCGGAACAGGCGCACGGGATCAGCGATGAAGGTGTGGCGCCACTCCGGGTGGTCAGGGGCGGGCTGTGGCGGGGGTGGCGTATAGCGATCGGGGATGGCAACGAAGACGATATCCTGCTGTTCGTCAACATGGCCCTGTGCGCCTGCAGTATGATGGCCGACAGTGACAAAGACCATATCGCCCGAAGCCCCGGTTTTTTCCGAAACTTTCAGAATTTCAGAACGCCGCGTCAGCACCTCGTCCACGTGCAGATCGCCATGGAACGTCAGCCGCCCGCCCGCCCACATCCGGCGTGGCAGCGGCACGGGGGGCAAAAAGCCACCGCGCTGCAGGTGGCCGTCCTCGGCAAGATCGGCGTGGGCTGCATCGGGAGCCCAGCCCATCCAGTGCCACAGGGGTGGCACGATGCCAGCGGCGGGCGGTTGCAGGTCAAGCGTCTGTGCCATGCGGCGCACATCGCGGGCGGTGATCTGGTCGGTCACGGTCACGGATCGGCCAACCCACGATGAAAACTCTGTGGACATGATACATCCCGATTGGCGCGCGTTTCGCAACTTTATTGCGCATTCATTGTGCAGTCGCAGCGAAAGGTCAAGCGTTTAGAGCGGGGCGACGATGTGCGGAACCACGGTGACACGGATCAGATGCCGATTTGCGCGCACCGCAGCCTGCCGGGGGCAGGCATGTTCATCGTTTTCATCATAAACCATCCTGCCTCAAGGGCCGGGGGTCAGGGTCGTCGTGCCCACGGCAGCGGCGCGGGCAAGGTCGGGGTCAAGCGACATCGGCACATATTCGCCGCGCCGCCACAGCTCGCCCAGATCATCATAGAAGCGCGACAGGGGATGGCCCGACTGCCCGGTCGAGGTGATGAACACCGACGAATCCGGATCGGCAAAGTCGTAGACGCCGCGATAACCTGCACCATGGACGTTCAGATAGGGCTCGGCCCCCGTGCCTGCCGTGCGGCCGCGCAGCAGGGTGGTATCGCCGCCGCTGGTCGATTGGCGGATGTTCACGAAATAGCGCACCAGTGGCACGTCGCCCAGCACCGGGTGGTCATGCGTCGCCTGATGCGCATCGCCCCAGCGCCAGCTTTCGACATTGGGGCCATAGGTTTCGGTCAGGCCAAGAAGGGCATCGTCCAGCGCAATCCGCGCAAGATCAATGCAGCTTTCCACGGCAGCCGACTGGATGACATCGCACCAGATGCTGGCGCCATCCGTGTTGCGGTAGACGCGTTCCAGAAATACCGGTTCCACATGGGTGAATTCATCGGCCATGGGGCCAAGGTCATCGCGGATCAGGCGGTCTTGCAACGCGCGCATCCACGCCTCGGCGATCAGGGGTTCAGGCAGGTGTTCGTTCATCTCGCCGTTCCAGGCAGCCAGAATTTCCAGTGCACGTTGGCGCAGCCGTTCAGGCGTGCCGTCGGGTGCCGCCTCGCCGGTGAACCACAGATCGGCGCCGATCAAGGGCAACAGGGTGCGGGCGGTCGGGCTGACGGTGTCAAGCTGCGCCTCGATAAAGCTGTCGCGGGTGTGTACCTCGCGCTGCTGCATCAGGGTCAGCCAGCGCTGAATGCGCTGAGTGTCGCCCCACAGGTAGCTGACATGGTTCGGAAAAGCCCGATCGACGGTCTTGTTGTTGGTGTTGCCCAGCAGGCCCGCAGCAGGGTCTTGCACCCGCGGATTGGCGTCATAGGGGAACATGCCCTGCCAGCGGTTGGTGGCAATCCAGCCGGGCGACGGGATGCGTCCCTGGCTTTGATGCGCGCCGTCACGCAGTGGCATCTGTCCGATCAGTTGCAAGGCGATGCCATCAGCGTCGGCAAGGGTCAGGTTCTGCGAGGGGGCGACAAACAGGCGGCCTGCCTCGATTGCGGCGTCGATCGAGGTGGCACGCATCAGGTTCATCGCAGCGGTCAACGAGGTGTCGGCGGCCGAAAGGGCGGTCCATGACAGGGCGGCGACATGGCCTGCGGGCGTGACCGTGCCAAGGTCATAATGGGTGCCGGGCAGGATCGGGCCGTTGTCGGACCAGCGCAGCGTGATGGTGACGGGCTCGGCGTCGGCAACAGTGATGATGGTGCGGCGCGTTTCAAACGTTTTCCAGCCATCCGGTGTCTGGTATTCTTCGTTATTGGCGGGGTTCAGCTTTTCGATGAACAAATCCTGATCGTCGAGGTAGCTGGAAGTCAGCGCCCAGCCCAGGGATGCGTTACGCCCCAGCATCACGGCCGGAACGCCCGGAATGGTCGCCCCGATCACGCCGCCGGATTCCAGTTCCAGCCGTGCCAGGTACCAGATGGTCGGCGCGGTGAAGCCAAGGTGCGGGTCATTTGCCAGCAGGGTCCCGCCAGAGGCCGACCGGCCGGGTGCCGCCGCCCACGCATTCGATGCCCCCGCGAACGGCAGGCGCGGAAACGGCGACAGCCGGTCGTCAGTGGCCATGCGCAGCGGTGCCATCGAGGGCGCCACGGTCGGGAACAGGGCCGCATAGTCAGGTGAGGTGACGCCGGTGGTCGGGTCGTCGGGCAGGATGTCGCGCAGGCGTTCATTCGGCAGCAGCAGGGAGGTGCGGGCGCGCAGAACCTCGGCTTCCAGATGGCCGGACAGTTGGAGCGCCATCAGTTTGATGATTGCAATGCTGTCGGCGGGTTGCCAGGCGGCAATTTCATTGGAGAAAAAGAAAAGCTCTGGCGCGCCGCGGCCGCGCGCGCCGACGTTGACCTGATTGATCCAGGCATTCACCCCGGTGCTGTAGGCCTGAAGAGCCGCCAGCGTTTCGGGGGATTGCGCGGGCACGGATTGGACGGCGAGGTTGTAAAGGTCGTAACGGCGCAGCAGTTCGTCAATCTTGACGGTGCGGTTGCCGAACACCTCGGACAGCCGGCCCTGTGCAGTGCGGCGCAGCATCGTCATCTGCCACAGCCGGTCCTGCGCATGGGCAAAGCCAAGGGCATAGAACACATCGGCATCATTCTGGCCAAAGATGTGCGGGACGTTGTCGTTGTTGCGGATGATTTCAACCGGGGCGGTGATGCCGGGCAGCGTGAAGGATTCGCTATAGTCGGGCAGGGACCGCGACAAGAACCAATAGGCGATCAGCAAGGCCAGCAGGCCAAGTGCGATGGCCGCCGTAAATAGGCGCAGTAACCAGCGGAAAGCAACAATCATGGGGAGGCCTGTTCTTGACGGCAGGTGGCGCTTGCTGTTCCTAGTCCATCGGGGCCGCAAGGGCAACAAAGGGGCAGGCGATGGCACAGGTGGCGTTTCTGGGGCTTGGGGTGATGGGCTTTCCCATGGCGGGGCATCTGGTGGCCAGGGGGCATCAGGTGACAGTGTACAACCGCACTGTGGCCAAGGCCGAGGTCTGGGTCGCCACGCATGGCGGGGCCGTGGCCGCATCGCCGCGCGAAGCGGCGGCGGGTACGGATTTCGTGATGGCCTGTGTCGGCAATGATGACGACCTGCGCGCGGTCTGCCTTGGACCGGACGGTGCCTTTGCAGGCCTGGCCAAGGGTGCCGTTTTTGTCGATCACACCACGGTATCGGCGTCGGTGACGCGGGAATTGGCCGGTGCTGCCGGGGACATGGGGATTGGCTTTGTCGATGCGCCGGTATCAGGCGGGCAGGCGGGGGCCGAAAATGGGGTGCTGTCGGTGATGTGCGGGGGCACGGCGGCAGACTATGCGCGGGCCGAACCGGTGATTGCGGCATACGCGCGGATCTGTCGCCGGCTGGGGGACAGCGGCGCGGGGCAGATCGCCAAGATGATGAACCAGATCTGCATTGCGGGCCTGATGCAGGGCTTGTCCGAGGCGCTGGCCTTTGGTCAGAAGGCGGGACTGGACGGCGCGGCCGTGGTCGAGGTCATCAGCCAGGGCGCTGCGGGATCGTGGCAGATGGTAAACCGGCACAAGACCATGCTGGCCGATCATTTCACCCACGGCTTTGCGGTTGACTGGATGCGCAAGGATCTGGGGATTTGTCTGGCCACGGCGGATGAGATTGGCGCGAGCCTTCCGGTGACGGCGCTGGTCGATCAGTTTTACAAGGATGTGCAACTGATGGGCGGGGGGCGGTGGGATACATCCAGCCTGATCAAACGCCTGCGTCCGTGAGCGTCGGGCGGATCATTGCCGGGCCGGACTGCGTGGCGGAAGGGGCCGCATGGCTTGCCGTGCGGGATGTGCGTTTTGCACAAGCACTGGCGCTGACGGGGCCATTGCCACTGCGGCGCGGCGCGGATGGCTTCGCGGCACTGCTGGATGCGATTGTCGGGCAGCAGGTTTCGGTGGCGTCCGCGCGCGCGATCTGGACGCGGCTGGACGCCGCAGG
>JAYSSN010000062.1:0-2011 GCA_043720555.1 Rhodobacterales bacterium
GCGTCAATCGGCAATACGCTGGGGTCTTTCGTGACCTATGCCATCGGGCGTGGCGTGCGCCAGTTTCAGGGCCGGCGCTGGTTTCCGCTGACGCCCGCACAGATGACACGGGCCGAGGGCTGGTTTCACCGCTGGGGCGTGCTGGTGCTGCTGGCAAGCTGGGCGCCCTTTGGCGATGCGATCGTGCTGATGTCGGGGGTGTTGCGCACGCCGCTATGGCTGTTCTGTCTTTTGGTGGCCGTTGCCAAGACCGGGCGCTACATCGTGCTGGCGTGGGCTGCAGGCTGGGTGTTGTAGGGCTGGACCTTGCTGCACCGGCGCGCTTAGTCTGACGAAATCCGAAAATGAGGCCCCCATGTCCCTGCCCCCGCTGACGCTTTACCTTGCCGCCCCACGCGGCTTTTGCGCGGGCGTGGACCGGGCGATCAAGATCGTCGAGATGGCGTTGGTGAAATGGGGCGCCCCCGTCTATGTGCGGCACGAGATCGTGCATAACAAATTCGTGGTGGATGATCTGCGGGCCAAAGGGGCGGTGTTCGTCGAGGAACTGGACGAGGCCCCCGCCGACCGCCCGGTGATCTTTTCCGCCCATGGTGTCCCCAAGGCAGTCCCGGCCGAGGCCGCGCGGCGGCAAATGATCGCCGTCGACGCGACTTGCCCTCTGGTCACCAAGGTGCATAACGAGGCGCAGCGCCACTTCGAGAATGGCCTGCAGATGATCATGATCGGCCATGCCGGCCACCCCGAAACCGTGGGTACCATGGGGCAGTTGCCGCAAGGCGAGGTGCTGCTGGTGGAAACCGTGGCCGATGTTGCACATCTTTTGGTGCGCGACGAGGCCCGCCTTGCGTTCATTACGCAGACGACACTGTCGGTGGATGACACGGCGGGGGTGGTTGCCGCGTTGCAGGCGCGATTCCCGTCGATCATCGGGCCGCACAGGGAAGACATCTGTTATGCCACGACCAACCGGCAGGCGGCGGTCAAGGCGGTTGCCGGAAAGATTGATGCGTTGCTGGTCATCGGCGCGCCCAATTCCTCCAACAGCCTGCGGCTGGTAGAGGTCGGGCGGGCGGCGGGCTGCGCTTATGCGCAACTGGTGCAGCGTGGAGCGGATATTGACTGGCGCGCGCTGAGTGGCATCCGGTCGGTGGGCGTGACGGCGGGCGCGTCCGCACCCGAGGTTCTGGTGAACGAGGTGATCGACGCCTTTCGCGCGCGGTTCAGCGTGACGGTGGAACTGGTGGAAACGGCGGTCGAAACGGTGGAATTCAAAGTGCCGCGCATTTTGCGGGAGCCGGCGTGACGCCGATCCCGCGGGCCGCCCTGATCCTTGGTCTTGCAGGTCTGATGCCGTTCATCTGGGGAACCGCGACCGAGTTGTCGCCCGCGCTTGCCGACTGGGGTATGCGCCACCTTGGACCCCGGTTCATCGGCCCGTATGTCGGGTTGGCGTACGGCACGATCATCTTGTCGTTCATGTCGGGGGTGCTGTGGGGGTTTGCCACACGCGCAGCCGGGCAGATTGCCGCGATCGGGTATGGCCTGTCAGTGATCCCGGCCCTGTGGGCATTCTTGTTCGTGGGGGCGGGGCCGGTCAATTCGGCGATCTGGCTCGCACTCGGATTTGTTTTGCTGATCGGGCTGGACTACATGTTCTGTCAGCGCGCGCTGACCCCGGAGTGGTGGATGCGGCTGCGCACAGGACTTACCACCGTAGTAATTGCCTGCCTGATGGTGACGGCGTTCTGGGTGGGGTGACGGTGAGGTTTTGCAGTTTGAGATTGTCGATCCATGTATGATCGAGGCCGTCGCGCCCCTTGAGGATCGTATCATGCCGCGATGCAGGCGCTGAGGCATTTGTCTGCGGTGAAGAGGTTGCAGCCGCTTCCGACGGCTTGTCACAGATCGTCGCAGGTGCGGGCGTCAAGGGCCGGAGCATCCAGGGGAGGTGCGGTGACCATCCGTGCGACAGCGGCGCCTGACGCCCCCTCATGCACCGCTTGGCACC
>JAYSSN010000063.1:0-2011 GCA_043720555.1 Rhodobacterales bacterium
TCACGCATGGTTTGGGCGCGGTCGTTGTGTTGGACTTCAAAACGGCTGACGGTGACCGCGCTGCCATGGGCAAGGGTGGCCTGCGCCTCGGTCAGGCCGACCTGCGCCAATTCGGGATCGGTGTAGGTCACCCACGGGATATGGGCCGATCTGGCGCGCGACGGCAGGCCAAACAGCATGGACCGGATGATGACACCCGCATGATAGCCCGCGACATGGGTGAATTGCAGACCACCTGCGGCGTCCCCCACCGCATAGATGCGACGATTGCTGCTGCGCAGATCGGGGCCAACCGTAATACCCTTGTCAGAATGGGCAACGCCTGCAGCATCCAGGTTCAGGCCTTCAAGCGCCACTTTGCGGCCCACGGCCAGCAACAGGTGAGAGCCCTCTATCACCCGGCCATCGGCAAGCGTGACTGCCACCGCGCCCGGTGCGCCAGACAGCGCCGCAACTGGCGTGCCTTCGATGATCTCGACGCCCTCGGCGCGCAGATTATGCAGCACGATGGCGGCCAGTTCGGGGTCATCCCGGCCCAGCGCCTTGGCACCTTCAATCACGGTCACGGCACAGCCCAGACGGCGGTGGGCCTGGGCCATTTCCACGCCAATCGGGCCACCGCCGATGATGACAAGATGGGCAGGCTTCTGCCGCAGCGCAAAAATCGTCTCATTGGTAAAAAAGGGCACCGTTTCAACGCCGGGGATCGGCGGGATCAGGGGCCGCGAGCCGGTGGCCAAGACAAACCGGCGGGCGCGGATGATGTGCTCCCCTGCCTGCAGTTCTGTGGGGGAAATAAAACTGCCGAAAGCCCGGATCACTGTCACGCCAAGCCCTTCGAACCGCGTCTGGCTGTCCAGCGGTGCGATGGTTTCGATCACCCGCGCGACGTGATCTTTGACGGCAGCAAAATCAATCTGCGGGGCGACGGGGGCAATGCCAAAGGCGGCGCCCGTCGTCATTGCATGGGCGTGTTTGGCAGCCGCGATCAGCGCCTTCGACGGGATACAGCCCGCATTCAGGCAATCGCCGCCCATATCGCCGGCTTCCACCAAAACAACCCGCGCGCCCATTTGCACAGCGCCTGCGGCGACGGACAGCCCCCCTGACCCGGCGCCAATGACGCAAATGTCGGTCGTGATGCGGTTCAACTTTGTCATGGTTACCGGGCTTTCTTGCGCCGCAGTTTCAAAAAGATCGGCACGGCAGACAGCGCCACAAGCCCAAGGATCGGAAACAAGATGCGCGGAGCAAAAAGAATGGAAAGATCTGGCATCTCGCCGCTGGCAAAGACGCTGTCCAACCCGGCGCCGATGGATGTCAGGATCAGCCCGCCCGGCATGATGCCAAAAAACGTGGTGATGATAAAACGACTGGTCCGCACGCCAACAAAGGCCGGGATCAAGTTGGCCAGAAAGAACGGCACAACCGGCGCCAGCCGCATGATCATCAGGGCGGACCATTCGTTGTCTTGTAATCCCGCCTGCAACCGCGATGCAGCGCCACCTCGTTTTGACATTTTCGCCGCAAAATCGGCGCCAAAGCCCTGTTTTGCGGCAAGAAAGATCAGTGTCGCCCCGATTGTGGCCGCTGTGATGTTGAACAAAACACCGGGAAAGATGCCAAACAAAAAGCCACCCGTCAGCGTGGCGATGGTGGCTCCGGGCAGGCTTAGGCCGACAATGGCGATATAGGTCAGCAGAAACGCAAAGACGGCCAACAGATAGTTTTGATCCCGAAAGGCAACCAGCCTGTCCCGGTTTCGCGCCAGCGCATCAAAGCTCAGGTGATCGCGCAGCACAAAGGCACCGATGCAGGCCACGGCCAAGATGATAAGGAACGGCAGTTTCGCGACAAAACCATTGGCGTGAGGGTCAGTCATCTGGTGCTCATGCCTTTGAAGCCGAATTGAAATGTCATCGCAGCTATAGATGCGCCAACTGCCGCCGCTGCGATAGGGTCTTCACAGCGGCTTGATCCTTGGTGACCAGATTGCCAAGAAATCGGGCCT
>JAYSSN010000064.1:0-4860 GCA_043720555.1 Rhodobacterales bacterium
ACGCCTGCAGATTGGCGGGATGCGGCATTGGCCGCAAAGTGGGACCATATCCGCGCCGTGCGCCGCGTGGTGACTGGCGCGCTCGAGGTGCAACGCACCGCAAAGGTGATCGGTGCCAGCCTCGAAGCCGCCCCGCAGGTCTTCGTCCCGCCCGTCCTGCAAGCGCAGCTCGGCGTGGATTTCGCAGATCTGTGTATCACCTCGGATATCAGCGTCACCCACGCACCGGCCCCCGCGGGTGCCTTCGCTCTCGCGGACGTGCCCGACGTGGCGGTGGTATTCCACCCCGCCCCCGGCCACAAATGCGAACGCTGCTGGCGGGTGCTGCCCGATGTGGGCACCCACAAACACCCTGGCACCTGCGCGCGCTGCAATGACGCGCTTGGCTAAGGGTCACAAGGCGCGCGCACATGACGTTGCGCCAGCCTGCATCGCGCGCAGGCTGGCGCATCCGGCATCACGGGACGGCGCGGCGGCGATCAGGCGTTCGAGCGCGTGCCGGGTCAGCCCGATGTCATCCAGCAAATGATCATCCGCGCGCAGCAGCAGCTGTCCCACCGACCGACGCAGATACCAGCGGGTTTGCGCCTGCCGGATGCGGTGCAGTAACAGAGTGATCGGCATGGCATGTCTCCTCCGCCTGGTGTCTGAACCTGATGTATGCCCGGACTTGACATAAGACAAACGAATATGAATTATAGGTGTCATCTGTGTAACTGATGGCATATTCCATGATCCCGCTGGATAGCGACCTGATGCGCGCCTTTCTGGCAGTGGCCGACACCGGCAGTGTGACTGCGGCCGCATCCCGCGTCGGGCGCACTCAATCAGCGGTGTCGATGCAAATCCGCCGGTTGGAGGAAAGCTTGGGTCAGCCGCTGTTTCACCGCCTGCCGCGCGGGGTCGCGCTGACCGCGCGCGGTGAACAGCTTTTACCCTATGCCCGGCGCGTCACCAGCCTTTTGGACGAGGCGGCGGTTGCGTTGCGCGAAAAGCCCCTGAACGGACCGGTCCGTATCGGCATCCCCGACGAATACGCGGAAACGGTGCTACCGCGTGCTCTCGCGGCCTTTTCCGAACGCCACCCGGCGGTCGAGGTAACAGTACGATGCGATTTCAGCGAACCGCAGGGGGCCGCGCTGATGTCGGACCAACTGGATCTGGCGGTCATCTACGACAGCAGTCACACCTCGGGTGACGAAGTTCTTTGCATCGATCCAACCGTTTGGGTGACCTCAATCAGCCATGCACAGCACCAGCAAAACCCGGTGCCGGTAGGCGTGTATTTCCGCTCGGACTGGTGCCGCGACTTCGCTCTGCGATCGCTTGACCAGCAAAGCATCCGCTGGCGGGTAGGCTTTGAGTGCGATACCTCGGGCTCGTTGCGGATCGCCGCGCGTGCCGGCCTTGCGATCTCGCCCCTGTCGCGCAGCACGATCCCGACGGGATGCCGGGAACTGACTGCGGCGGATGGCTTTCCGATCGTCGATCGCGCGCGGGTTGTGCTGCGGCGTAACCCACGCGGCACATCGCCCGCCATCGAAGGGCTGGCAGAAATGCTGCGTCAGGCGTTTCGCCCACTCGCACAGGCCAATGCGTGACCGTCCGGACCGTGTTGGGCAGTCTGTTGGCCGACCCGGCTTGTGACCGACGCACGAAGACAGCTCGCCGCCTGTTTTAGCGTCGCTTGACGGTCTTCGTTCTGCCCACTGACTGGGACACCGGCCTGCACGAACAGGTGCGCCGCGCCATGGCCGCCACCACCCCCTGTCACCGGGTCCAGGGCGCGCACGGCTTGGCCAGGGGCTCGATGGGCCTGCAGACGGCGACCCGTTGCAAGTGGCGCCGGAACCCCCTAGCCATGGCGCATGAGCCTGACCATCTTCCTCGCCGTTCTTGCCGCCGCGCTGTTGCACGCCACGTGGAATGCCCTGCTGAAGACCGGCACGTCCAAGGTCGGCGGCATGCTGATCCTGTCGCTGGTGGAAATCCCCATCGGACTGGGCGTCGCCGCCACCCGCCCCGCCCTTGTGGCCGAGGCGTGGATTTGGGTCATCGCATCAGCCTGCACCCATTTCGCCTACAAGCTTTTCCTGACCTTCGCCTACGAACGCGGTGATCTGTCGCGCGTCTATCCCATCGCGCGGGGGGCGGCGCCGATGATTGTGGGCATTGCGGGTGCGATCTGGATGATCGATCCGGTCACGCCCATGGAATATGCGGGCATCATCACCCTTGGTCTTGGCATTGCCCTGATGGCGCGGGGCGTGTTTACCAGTGGCGAGAACCGCCGCCTGTTGCCTTTCGCGCTCGGCTCGGCCTGTGCCACGGCCTGCTACACCATGATCGACGGGCTTGGCGCGCGCGTGTCGGGCGATGCGGTGGCCTATATCGCCTGGGTCTTTGTGGCCGATGGTGTGCTGTTCCCGCTGACCATGCTGGCCACCCGCGGGATGGTGGTTGTGCCGCGCGGCTGGCGCGACTGGGTGACGGGGTCGGTCGCATCGGCCGCCAGCTACGGGGCTTATTCGGTGTCGGTCTGGGCCATGACAGTGGCCCCGATCGCCCTCGTCGCCGCGCTGCGCGAGACATCGATCCTGTTTGCCGTGCTGATCGGCTGGCTGGCATTCGGTGAGCGTCTGAGCCGCGAGAAAGCGACCGCCGTCGCCGTCATCACGGCGGGCGTATTGCTGACGCGGGTGTAGCTTCAGACCTTCATGTCGAACCCAAGGTGCCGCGCTACGGTGAAGATGTCCTTGTCGCCACGGCCGCACATGTTCATCACGATGATATGGTCCGCTGGCAGGGTCGGCGCGATCTTCATCACATGCGCCAGCGCGTGGCTGGGCTCCAGCGCCGGAATGATCCCTTCCTGTTGGCAGGACAACTGGAACGCCTCCAACGCCTCGGCATCGGTGATGCTGACGTATTGCGCGCGACCGGTGTCATGCAGCCACGAATGCTCCGGCCCGATCCCCGGATAGTCCAGACCCGCCGAGATCGAGAACCCCTCCAGGATCTGCCCGTCCGGATCCTGCAGCAGATAGGTCCGGTTGCCATGGAGCACCCCCGGCCGCCCCCCGGTCAACGAAGCGCAATGCTGCATCCGGTCATCGACACCCTTACCCCCGGCCTCGACCCCGATGATGTTCACCGAAGGGTCGTCCAGGAACGGATAGAACAGCCCCATGGCGTTTGACCCGCCGCCAATCGCCGCAATCAGCGTATCGGGCAGGCGACCTTCGCCCTCCTGCTCGGCCAGCTGCCAGCGCACTTCCTTGCCGATGATGCTCTGGAAATCCCGCACCATCGCCGGATAGGGATGCGGGCCCGCCACCGTGCCGATGCAATAGAACGTGTCACGCACATTGGTCACCCAGTCGCGCAGCGCGTCGTTCATCGCGTCCTTCAGCGTGCCCCGGCCCGAAGTGACGGGGATCACCTCTGCCCCCAGCAGCTTCATCCGGAACACGTTCGGTGCTTGGCGTTCGACATCATGCGCGCCCATGTAGACCACGCATTGCAGCCCGAACTTGGCACAGACTGTGGCCGTCGCCACCCCATGCTGCCCCGCGCCGGTTTCGGCGATGATCCGCGTCTTGCCCATGCGGCGGGCCAGAATGATCTGGCCCAGCACATTGTTGATCTTGTGCGCGCCCGTGTGGTTCAGCTCATCGCGCTTGAGGTAAATCTTGGCACCACCCAGATGGGTCGTCAGGCGTTCGGCGAAGTACAAGGGCGAGGGGCGGCCCACGTAGTGCTTCCACAGCCAATCCATTTCCGCCCAGAAGGTCGGGTCGGTCTTGGCGAATTCGTACCTCTCTTCAAGATCGAGGATCAGCGGCATCAGCGTTTCCGACACGAACCGCCCGCCGAACATGCCAAAGCGGCCTTGTTCATCGGGGCCGGTCATAAAGCTGTTGATACGGTCGTCGGGCATGTCTGATCCTCCACTTCAAACCCGATCTAGCGCTCCGCGTTGCAAGGGTAAAGCGTGTGCCGCCTTGAAACACACAAACAGTGTCGCACGAGGCGATCAGTCGGGTTTGATGCGATCCCCGACAGCGATGTCCCCACCTTCAAGGACGCGACAGTTCAGCCCGGACCGATGTTCCATCAGATCACACACCGTCTTGCCCGTGAGCAGGTCAAGATAGCGGCAGGGCGTATTCAAGCGCCCGCCTTGCAGCAGCACCGGCCCAACCCAGAACCGCCGCCCGACCAGATGGTTCAGCGCCACACCTTCGGTCGTCAGGTTGCGACGGTGTTCATGGGGTGCAAGATCGATGTCGTGGTCGCGTTTCAATGCGATCAGGGTTTCAACCTCGATCAGCGTGACCTCGCGGATATCGGGAAATTCCGAGTACTTCCCCAATCCGGTTGCATAACGGTCGCCATCAATCCCCTCGCCCGCGATCAGGATTGCTGTTTGACGTGCCTCCATCGGCGCGCCCGCCGCGGCGGACGTATGAATGTGCAAAAGCTTGCCGAGCCACATGGGGTTGCCTTTTCAGATCAACTGGCACGAAAACCGCTCTGTCAGAGGGCCGTAGTTTCGTGCATCCGTCAATCGGCAATGCAAGGCGGCGTCAGCCCGCCGCCGCCACAAAGGCCGCGATACGCGCCGCGTCCTTCACCCCTGGGGCAGATTCCACACCTGACGACACATCCACCTGTCGCGCGTTTGTCAGGCGGATCGCCTCAGCCACGTTATCAGGCGTCAGGCCCCCCGCCAGCATCCACGGGCGCAGCCAACGGCGCTGCGCCACCAGCCGCCAGTCAAACGCCAAACCATTGCCCCCCGGCAAAACGGCGTCACGGGGCGGTTTGGCATCAATCAGCAACTGATCGGCGACCACG
>JAYSSN010000065.1:0-2001 GCA_043720555.1 Rhodobacterales bacterium
GTGGCAGAGGCCGAGCGCAGCATCCTGTACTACCGCAACCCGATGGGCCTGCCCGACACTTCGCCAGTGCCGAAGAAGGACTCGATGGGGATGGACTACATCGCGGTCTATGAGCGTGGCGACAGCGACGACGGATCGGTCACCGTCTCGCCCGGCAAACTGCAACGCACCGGTGTGCGGACCACCAAAGCGGTGCTGGCTCCGCTGGCCGCATCCCTGCGCGCGCCAGGGATCGTTGTCCTGGATGAGCGCAAGATCAGCGTCATTTCACTGCGCGCCGATGCCTTCATCGAAGCCGTGGCGGATGTCACCACCGGCAGCACGATTGCCGAAGGCGCGCCGCTGGTGACGCTATATTCGCCGGAGATCGCAGCGGCGCTTGCCCAGTTCGTCACGGATGTGCGGTCCGAAGGGAGCCAAAGAGAGGGCGCGCGGCAACGGCTGGAAAACCTTGGCGTGCCGGGCGACGTGATCGACCGGATCGCGGCCGAGGGTCTGGCTTCCGTCAGCATCCTGATCATGGCCCCGCGCGGCGGCGTGGTACTGGAACGGATGGCGGTTGAAGGCATGATGTCAGAGGCGGGCGAGACGTTGTTCCGCATCGCCGACACTTCGACTGTCTGGGTGACCGCCGAGGTGCCCGAATCCGCGTTGATGGACATCGCGCCAGGGGCCGAGGTTCGTGTCAGCTTTCAGGGCCTTGCCGGGGCACCGATGACCGCAAAGATCGACACGATCTACCCTGAACTCGACATGATGACGCGCACGGCCAAGCTGCGCGTTGAGCTGCCAAACCCCGATGGTCGCCTGCGCCCCAACATGTTCGCCGATGTCGAGATCATGCTGGGCCAGACGCCGGTGGTGCAGGTGCCCGAAGGGGCTTTGATCGACACCGGGGACCGCCAAGTGGTGATCCTTGATCTGGGCGAAGGGCGGTTCCGGCCCGAACCGGTGACCGTGGGCCGACGGGGGGGCGGCATGATCGAGATCATCAGCGGCGTGGCTGCGGGCGACATGGTGGTCAGCACCGCGACCTTCCTGATCGACGCTGAAAGCAACCTGAACGCGGCCCTTGCTGCCCTGACCGCGCCGGAGACCGACGAATGATCGCCCGTATTATCGAATGGTCGGCCCGCAACGTGTTGCTGGTCCTCTTTGCCACCGTTTTTACCGTCGCGGCGGGCATCTGGTCGCTGCGCACCTTGCCGATCGACGCCATCCCTGACCTGTCGGATGTGCAGGTGATCGTGCTGACTGAATATCCCGGCCAGGCCCCCCAGGTGGTCGAGGACCAGGTGACCTATCCGCTGACCTCGGCCATGCTGACGGTGCCACAATCGCGGGTGGTGCGGGGGTTCTCGTTCTTCGGCATCTCCTTCGTTTACATCATTTTCGAGGATGGGGTGGACCCCTACTGGGCGCGGTCCCGCGTGCTCGAATACCTCAACGCCGCAGCCGCGCGCCTGCCCGAAGGGGTGACGCCTGCGCTTGGGCCAGATGCCACGGGCGTGGGCTGGGTCTATCAATACGCGCTGAAGGGCGAAAACCTCAGCCTTGCTGAACTGCGGTCCTTGCAGGACTGGGTGATGCGCTTTGCGATCAGCCGCGCCGATGGCGTGTCTGAGGTCGCCAGCGTCGGCGGCTTCGTCAAGCAATACTCGATCACCGTCGATCCGGTTCGGATGCGCGCCCTTGGCATCACCCTGTCCGAGATCGGCGAAGCGGTCGCGGCCAGCAACATGGACACCGGCGGGCGTACGGTCGAGCTGTCGGAATTCGAGTTCATGGTGCGCGGGCGGGGGTATCTCAGCGGGATCGCCGATCTAGAAATGGTCCCGATCCGCGCTGAAGGGGGTGTGCCGGTGCTGCTGCGCGACGTGGCGCGGGTGGAAATTGTGCCGGACGAACGCCGGGGCATCGCCGAACTGGACGGCGAGGGCGAGGTTGCCTCTGGCATCGTGCTGCAACGGGTGGGGGCCAATGCGCTGGACGTGATCGACA
>JAYSSN010000066.1:0-13420 GCA_043720555.1 Rhodobacterales bacterium
TGTCACATCCTGTGTGCGGTAATCAATCACCCGCATGGCCCCCAGAGACAGCACAAGGTCCGCGTTCCGGGCGCTGCACACGCCGGTCACGTCCGCCCCCATCGACCGCGCAATCTGCACGGCCGCCGATCCGACGGCACCGGACGCACCGATCACAAGCACCTGTTCACCGGCCCCAACCCTTGCCTTGTCGCGCAGAAAACCCAGCGCCGTCGTGCCGCCGAACGAGAGTGCTGCAGCAGCGTCCAGACCAACACCAGCGGGAACCTTCATGATCCTGCCGTCAGCGGGCATCACCACATGCGTGGCATGTGCTCCCATCCGACCACCGGGAAAGGCAAAGACCGCATCGCCGGCGCGAAAGGCCGTGACGTGCGGCCCGACGGCCGCCACGATCCCCGACAGCTCGGTTCCCAGAACCGGGCGGCGCGGCCCGGTCAATCCAAAGATCAGGCGTATGATCAGTCCAAAGCCCCGCGGCGCACGCGCAGCACGGATACGCGCATCGCCGGATGATACCGTGCTGAAATGAACCCGGATCAGGACATCATTGTTGCCCACCGGCGGGCACGGGATTTCTGCCAGTCGCACAACATCAGGCGGTCCGTACCTGCCGGCAAGGGCTGCGGTGATGGTGTCGGGCGCGGGTTGGTATGTCTGCGACATGGTGTCCAGTCCTTTGCAACTGCCCGATGCATGACCGATCACACGCAAAATTGCAGGTCAGGAATTCCGTATGTTGCAAAGCAGGTCCGGCATTCCGCCAAAGGGACGCCACAGGCCGGTTTACTTGTTCAGCTCGGCCATGATGTCGTCAATGGCATCACAACTGGCTTGCAGATCGCCTTCGCCCGCCGCTGCGGCCTGCGTGGTGATGTCCTGAATTTTGGGCAGCAGCGCGACCATCTTTGCAGGATCGGACGTGCCGAGCTGCTGAATTTTGGTCATCAGATCCGTTGTCTTTTCGATCACAAGCTCTTGCGTGCATTCCGGTTTGCCATCGCAGGCGGTCAGCAGGCCGAATGCGGTCAAGGCGGCAAGAACGGGCATGAATGTCATGGCTCTCAACCTTTCTCACTGTCATGTGTGCTTGCGGCGGGCGTTGCGCTGCATTGCCCGTTCTAGGCGGGCACAGCGCCCTGTGCCAGTTGAATTTTTGCAACCGCCTTTGGCGGTCAGTGTCGGGCGCGTTCGGCAGCCTCATCAGCTTGACGCGGGGCGCGGGCCAGCGCACTCTGCCGCCAAAATCGACAAGAAACGCCTTGAGGAGCAGCCCTTGGCCACGCGCACCGCCCCCTTCGCCGCCTTTGAATGGATGATCGCCTGGCGTTATCTGCGCGCCAAACGCGCCGAAGGCGGGGTCAGCATCATGACCTGGATCAGCCTGATCGGCATCACGCTGGCGGTGTTCGCGCTGATCGCTGTGATGGCCGTCCGCGCAGGGTTCCGCGAAGAATTCGTCGATACCATCCTGGGGTCAAACGCGCATGTCGAGGTATCGGGCACCCTGCGGCTGGATGAAAACGGGCGTGAGATCAAAGGTTTTGCCGACAACGACCCGATCGCCGAAAAGCTGATGGCGATCCCCGGCATTGTGCGTGCGACCCCGCTGATCCGGGGTCAGGCGATGGCCACCTTCCGTGATGCATCGGGGGCGGCGGATGTGTACGGCATCCGGCTGGACGATCTGAAGGCGATTCCACGT
Organism: Rhodobacterales bacterium; assembly: GCA_043720555.1. GTDB lineage: Bacteria > Pseudomonadota > Alphaproteobacteria > Rhodobacterales > Rhodobacteraceae > JAAFHS01. The sequence goes on from JAYSSN010000066.1 coordinate 1,706, forward strand.
GTCGGCATCGGCGCCGAGGCATATGGCGACATCGAACGCTTTGACGACGGGATCGCCATCGGATCGCAACTCGCCCGTGATCTTGGCGTGACGGTGGGCGACAAGCTGCGCCTGATTTCACCCAACGGGACACGCACCCCGATGGGCACTTCGCCCCGCGTATCCGCGTTCGAGGTGGTTTATGTCTTTACCGCCGGGCGCTACGACATCGACAAGGTGCGCGTCTATATGCCGATGGCCGAAGCGCAGCCCTATTTCAACCGCGAAGGTTTCGTCGACCGGTTCGAGGTGACAGTGGCCGATCCCGAAACGATCGACGACTTTGTCGGGCCGATCCTGGGGGCCGTCCCTGACGGACTGACATGGACATGGCGGGATTCGGCGGGCGCGTTTTTGCGCGCTCTCGATATCGAGGACAACATGATGTTCATCATCATGTCGATCCTGGTGCTGATCGCCTCGCTCAACATCATTTCCGGTCTCATCATGCTGGTAAAGAACAAGGGCCGCGACATTGGCATTCTGCGCACCATGGGCCTGACCGAAGGATCGGTGCTGCGGGTGTTCTTTATCTGCGGGGCGTTCACGGGGCTGGTGGGCACGGCGCTGGGGGTGGTGCTTGGCTGCCTCTTTGCCATCTACATCGACCCGATCTTTGCCTTTGTGAATTACGTGGCGGGCGGCGAGGTTTGGGATCCATCGGTGCGGGGCATCTATTTTCTGCCTGCCAGATTGCAGATATGGGACGTGGCATCCGCCGTTGGCCTGTCGCTGGGATTGTCGTTTCTGGCCACGCTGCTACCGGCCCGGCGGGCGGCACGGATGAACCCGGTCGAGGCGCTGCGTTATGAATGACACACTGGTTCTGGACGGCATCACCAAGGCCTACAACAAGGGCTTGCCCGGTGAAGTGACCGTGCTGCAAGGGGCCTCGATCACCGTCGCACGCGGCGAGGTGGTGGCGCTGGTCGCCCCGTCAGGTGCCGGAAAATCGACGCTGCTGCATATCGCGGGTCTGCTGGACACCGCCGATGCCGGCCGGGTCATGATCGATGGCGCGGATATGGCGGGGTTGAATGACCGCGAGCGCACGGAGGTGCGGCGGGGGACGGTGGGCTTCATCTATCAGTTCCACCATCTGCTGCCCGAATTCTCGGCGCTGGAAAACATCATGCTGCCGCAACTGGCGAATGGGGTTCCCCGCAGGGATGCCGTGGCCCGGGCATCGTTTCTGCTGGACCGGGTCGGTGTGGCCGACCGCGTCACGCACCGCCCGGCAGAGCTGTCCGGCGGGCAGCAACAGCGGGTGGCGTTCTGCCGTGGCCTCGCCAATGCCCCGCGCCTGCTGCTGGCGGATGAGCCGACGGGCAACCTTGATCCGGCGACCTCGGAGCAGGTGTTCGGGGCGCTGATGGACCTTGTGCGCGATACCGGGCTATCGGCGCTGATCGCCACGCACAACATGGAGCTTGCCGCGCGGATGGACCGGGTGGTGCGGCTGGATGCGGGGCGGGTGGTGTAAAAACCCCGTCCCGGGCCTGACCCGGGACCTCGCCCCTGACCTGTCGCTAGGGCTGCAATGAAGGTCCCGGGTCAAGCCCGGGACGGGGAGAACCGGTTCCGAATGCCCGCGAACGTCTTCGTGGGCTGGGCCGTTGACAGTCGGGCTGAAGCCCGACCTACGCTATCACCACGCCGGGGTGCAAAGGTGACCACGTCTGAGGCGACGAGGCCCTTGGGGTGCGGCCATTGCCGTGCACGCGGCGTGGGGTGAGGGGCGGCCCCGCGCCCTTGCGCGGGGAGAAAACAGTCCAGCGGACTGTTTTCAGCTCCGAACGCCCCGGCACACTTGCCGGGCCCGGGCCATTGAAAGTCGGGCTGAAGCCCGACCTACGCAATCACCCCGCCGGGGAGCAAAGCTGACCGCGCCCGAACCGACGGGGCACTTGGGGTGCGACCCCAGTCGCGCCCGCCCCGTGGGGGCGGTTCGGGCGCGGTCAGATTGGCTTTGGACAAATCTGACGTGGTGAGAGTCGACCCTGCGCCCTTGTGCTAAATGCGGTAGCGTCGGCTTCACTTGCCCTTATCTTTATCTTCTTCTTTAAGCCACCGACCAATCACTGGATGAGGCCCCCGAGGATACAGGTGGACCAAGAACCCCCAGCGAATACTAAAAGAATTCTTCCTCATTGGCATTGGTAGATTAAAGAGAAATACGTACACTAAAGTCGCAAAAACAGCCCCAAGCCCCAAAAATGCTGATACTCTCTCAAAAAGATTTGACTCAATCAAGAATGCCAGTTGAAAGAGCCAATCAGCTAGATAAACTGAAAATGCTAGTATCGGAAGCAACGTCATACCATAGACAAATGAACTGATGGCGGACAGGACGCTGGATGTTGGAAGCCGCTCACTCAAGAACGAGTTCAAAAATAAAGGCGTTGATAGAGCCATTTCGTCTTGGCCATGGAAAAATCCATATTTGTGTGCTGAGAATCGCCTAAGCCTCACTCGAACGGACTCATTGGATCGTATCGAAATGATCATAATAGTGACCTGCAAGTACTGCAATGAGACGAAAAGAAAAACTCCTCCTAGCGCAGCAACATAAGCTGCAGGGATAGACGCTGTGAAAGTTTGAACAGTTAACGACACTAGGCGGCCCTCGCCAAGTGAAGAAAGAAGCATGTATGTGATGAAAAGCGGGGAAAGGCTCTTTACAAACCTAGCAATCGCATCAGCCTGTAACTCCCCTAGCCGCAGGTAGATGTCGGACCAGCTTTGACCTTCCAGTCTGATATAGCGGAAGGTCGAGTGAAATTCATGGCATTTCAGCTGCCTGATTGATAGGAGTTTATTGCGCTTCATCAAACATCCAGCTCCTCCACAAAACGCGCGTTTTCCTGAATATACTGGAACCGCAGCTCCGGCTTCTTCCCCATCAGCCGCTCCACCAGATCGCCCGTTTCCCCCGGCGCGTCCTCGTCAATGCTGACGCGGATCAGCTTGCGCGTCAAAGGGTTCATCGTCGTGTCCTTCAGATCCTTGGCGTCCATTTCGCCCAGGCCCTTGAACCGCTGCACATCAATCTTGCCCTTGCCGCCAATACTCCCCTTGGCCATCCATTTCTCTTTTTCAACATCATCGGCCACATAAATCCGGTGCGCCCCCTGGGTCAGCCGATACAGCGGCGGGCAGGCCAGATAGAGATGCCCCTTGTCGATCAGCGGGCGCATTTGCGTAAAAAAGAACGTCATCAGCAATGATGCGATATGCGCGCCATCCACATCGGCATCGGTCATGATGATGATTTTATCATAGCGCAGGTCATCGACACGGAATTTGCTGCCCATGCCGACGCCCAACGCCTCGCACAGATCGCGCAGTTCGGCGTTGTCGTGCAATTTGGCGGACGCCGCCCCAAGCACGTTCAGGATTTTACCCTTCAGCGGCAGCAGCGCCTGCAATTCGCGGCTGCGCGCGGCCTTGGCGGACCCCCCGGCGCTATCACCTTCGACGATGAACAGTTCGGTATTTTCGCGGTTGGTAGCCGAACAATCGGTCAGTTTGCCCGGCAGGCGCAGGCGTTTGGTTGCCGTCTTGCGCTGGGTTTCCTTTTCCTGGCGGCGACGCAGGCGTTCGTCGGCGCGCAGCACCAGAAAATCAAGGATGGCGCCGGCCGATTTCGGGTCTGCCGCCAGCCAGGTGTCGAAATGGTCGCGCACCGCCCCTTCGACATATTTCGCGGCCTCTTCGGTGGCCAGACGGTCCTTGGTCTGGCCGACGAACTGCGGCTCGCGGATGAACACCGAAATCAGTGCGCAGCCGCCCGACAGCATGTCGTCGCGGGTAATCAGCTCAGCCTTGCGGTTCTTCACGCGCTCGCCATAGGCGCGAATGCCCTTCAGGATCGCGGCCCAGAACCCGGCCTCATGCGTGCCGCCTTCCGGCGTGGGCACGGTGTTGCAATAGCTGTGCAGAAAACCGTCGCGCGCGGGCGTCCAGTTGATCGCCCATTCGGCCGATCCCGGCACGCCATATTTTTCGGGGAACGATACTTTGCCCGCAAAGGGCCGGTCGGCGTAGGTGGTGGTGTTTTCCAGTTGGTCATTCAGGTAATCGGCCAGCCCGCCGGGAAAGTGAAAGCTTGCCTCAGCGGGGGTCTCGCCGTCGTGCACAGATGTTTTCCAGCGGATTTCGACGCCGGAGAACAGGTATGCCTTCGACCGTGCCATGCGCATCATCCGCGCGGGCTTCAGATGCTGCGAGCCGAAAATCTCCGGGTCCGGGCGGAAGATCACGGTGGTGCCACGGCGATTGGGGGCGGGGCCGATCCTGACCACCGGGCCCTGCGGGATGCCGCGGCTGAACGATTGGGCGTAAAGTTCCTTGTTGCGCGCGACCTCGACCTTCATCATGTCCGACAGCGCGTTGACGACCGATGCGCCAACCCCGTGCAAGCCGCCAGACGTCTGGTATGCCTTGCCGTTGAACTTGCCCCCCGAATGCAGCGTGCAAAGGATGACTTCCAGCGCAGATTTGCCGGGAAACTTCGGATGCGGGTCAACCGGGATGCCGCGGCCGTTGTCGCGCACGGTGACGGTGTTGTCCGCGCCCAGTTCCAGCTCGATCCGCGTGGCGTGACCCGCCACTGCCTCATCCATGGAGTTATCGAGGATTTCGGCCACAAGGTGATGCAGGGCGCGCTCGTCCGTGCCGCCGATATACATGCCGGGGCGCAGGCGGACCGGTTCCAGCCCTTCCAGCACCTCGATCGAAGATGCGTTGTAATCGTCAGGGGCGGAGGACAGAAGATCGGTCATGGGTCAGCCTTGCATGGGGTGGCGAAGGATGCCACCAAAGGGGGGTGCGGCGCAAGATGTGGTGGTGGTGTAAAGTGTTTCGCTCTTGATCTGGTCCACCGGATCAACAGCGAAACGTAACACTCACGATCGTCTCTTATCTTGGTTTGCAGCCGATCTGAATCAGATTTTCTGCAAACCGCTTTGGCCGCGCAGGTGCAGCCAATGGCCTGGCGCCGCCTGCTCCATCCGGGGCCTCGGTGCTGCGAAGATGATGCGGCCGACCTCTGCCGCGGTCCACATGAGCTGCACGCCATTCAGGTCAAGGCAGGTCGCCGTCGTCTGAAGCGCGGTGTGCCTGTTCACGTCTTTGAAGCAATGCCCCGGCGAGATTGCAACAGCACAGGCGGCGGCCAGATCGAACAGGTCTGAGATCACCACGCGGTTATCCATCCATGCCAAAGCGCCCTCCAACGGGTTGTCCAAAGCACCCCCCCAGTTCGCCAGGGTTCAGGACACGATCATGCAGGGACCCGATCAGTGCGTCAGACAAAAGCCGGAAGGTCATCCAACCTTGACATAGTCCGGCGCGGGCGGGTTGATGGCGCGGCGGCGGGTGATACCTTCCATCACCTCGTCCCGCACGGCGACCGTGTGGTCTTCATTTTCCTCCGCCTCCGCAGGTACCAGATACCCGACCGGCGCCGGCGTCTTCAGGACCACCACCGGTTTGTCATTGGCGCGGTTCAGCGCCTTTCGCTGCTTGCGCAGCGCGTTCATGGTGCAGATCCGGGGTGTTGCGAGGCGGGTCCATGGCAGCCTTTTGTCGAATGTGCATTTAAATCCACCCCAGACACACGTCTTCCGTGACCGGTTCGCCTTTGCCCAAGTGGGGGGGCGGGGCAGGCGGCCCCCCGGTGCTGACTGCTCACGCAGGCTCGGCGATCCGGATGGCCCACATCGCGGCGAAAGCCGCCCGCGCCTGCACCCGTTCCAGCCATGCCTTCAGGGCCGGAAACTCCGCGATCAGATCCGCATGCCCCTGCGCATAGCGCACGCATTCCGCAGTATTGATGTCAGCCACGGTGAAGCGGTCCCCGACCAGATAGGGATGTGCGGCCAGATGCCCGTCCAGCCGCGCAAAGGGGCGGCGCAGCTTTTCGGCCGCCACGGCGACCAGCGCTGCCGCCTGCGGCGAGTCGCCGAAATCGGCGCGGGCGTACAGGATTTCCAGCGCCGGGACTTCGACCGACGAGAGCGCGTGAAACGCCCATTGCGTCATCAGAGCTGCCTCGCCCTCTGACCGGCAGCCAAGATCGCCACCGTATTTCGCCGCCAGGTAAAGCGTGATCGACAGGGATTCCGTCAGCGTCAGATCCCCGTCCGTCATGCAGGGGATCTGTCCCTGCGGGTTCACCGCCAGATAGCCCGGCGATATGGTATTCAACGGCGCGTCCGCAGCGCGGGGATCGGGCAAACGATAGCCCTGAATCACCGGAACATGGGTAAAATCCATCCCGATCTCGCCCAGCAGCCACAACGGGCGCGACGCGCGGCTGCGGTAAACGCCATAGATCGTGACCATCATGGTTCCCCTTTATCGTGATCGGGCGCAGCCTAGCGGGGGCGGCTGCCGGGGAAAAGGGCAAAGCACGCCCGCGGCTTCATCCGTGGGTTGAACCAGCCCGCGTCGGCCACTTTCCGTCTTGCCGTAACGTCAATCCTGCGGCAGGTTCGCCGCCATGACCGAAGCGAAGCCCAGAACCACGACCGCTCAGTTCATCGAACGCGACCAGAAAGCCCAGATCGTGGATCGGCTTTACGACGTCGCGATCGATCCTGTCCGTCTGGAGCAATTGCTTGAGGTGTGGGAGGGCAGCGCCGCCCCCTTGCGCGTGGGCTCGGTCGAGGCCGCAATCACCCTGGATGACCCGGAAATCGAGGCGCATCTGGGCCGTGCCACGGTGTTTCTGGAGCGGTTCGAGGCCGCCCGTGACGATGGCGGATATCGTGCAATTCTCGAGGATATTCCGCGCTCGGCTGCGTTTTTATCGGATGGCGGCGGGCACATTGCGGCCTGCAACCGCGCCGCGATGGTGGCCTTTGGTATCCGCGACGGTGGCCCGGTCGATGGCCTGCCCTTCGATGCCGATGATATCGCCACGCTGCGGGGCATCGTGCTCAAGGTTGCCGCGCGCCGCGAAGAAAAGGTCATTACCCTGCGGATGCGGTCGCTGACGACCGGCAGCCCGGTGATCGTGCGCATCAGCCCCGTGGACAGCGACGCCAGACCGCCTCTGGCGCTGGTGCTGTCCACCGAACTCGTCTGGCCCGAAGGGTTCGAGATGACGGTGCAAGAGGCGTTCGGCCTGACCGCAGCAGAGGTCGAGATCGTGCGCGGCATCACCCTCGGCCTGCCCTTGAAAGACATTGCCGAAGGCCGGGGCCGGTCGGTTGAAACGGTGCGCACCCAGTTGCGCAGCATCCTGGCCAAGACCGAAACCCACAGCCAGTCGGAACTGGTGCGGGTGGTGCTGGGCCTGATGGATGTGGCGCTGATCCCGGTGGACGACAGCGTTCGCGGCGCGCGCACCGGCGCGCTTGATCCTGTGACATTCCATCAGATGCGCGGGCCTGACGGACGGCGGCTGGAATGGATCAGCTTTGGCGCCCCAAACGGCAGGCCCGTCCTTTACATGCATCTCGACTATGGCCTGATCCGTTGGCCTGCGAGGGCGGAAGTGGCGGCGCGCAAGCGCGGTTTGCAGGTGATCGTGCCGGTGCGCGCAGGCTATGGCCGCAGCGATCTGCACGCCAGGGGCGTCGATCACATCACCGGGGTTGCCGCAGATTACGCGGCGGTGATGGATCATCTGCGGGCCCGGGGGGCCGTGGTCATCCCGATGGGGGCCGATCTGCGCTTTGCGCTGGCGCTGGCTGCAAGCCGACCGGATCTGGTGCGCAGCATCGTGGGCTGCGCCTGCCAGTTGCCGCTGCGCACGGCGGCGCAATACGAACGCATGGACAAATGGCAACGCTTCATCCTGGCCAATGCGCGCTATGCACCCAAGGTCCTGCCTTTTCTGGTCAAGGCGGGCTTTTCGCTCGCGCGTGGCCTGGGCAAGGCGTCATTCTTCCGGCAGGTCAACGGCGGGTCAGCTGCCGACATGGCGGCCTTCGCCCGGCCCGACATCCGCGACGCGGTGCTGGAAGGCTCCGAGGTCTGCATGGGCACCAAGATGCTGGCCGCCGAGGCGTTCACCCGCGAATGCATCAGTTCCGAAAAGGATTGGTCGGCGCTGGTGCGGGGTGCCACCGTTCCCGTCAAACTGTTTCAAGGCGATCAGGATCCGCAAACCCCCGTGCTGACCATCCACGAGTTGATGGTGGATTTCCCGCATCTTGAGATCGAATTTCTGCCCGACACCGGGCAGTTGCTGTTCTTCACCGAATGGCCCCGCGTGCTGGACGAGGTCGAGGCGCAGTTGCGCTGATAACAGCACCTGAAACCGTGAAGATATTTCGCGCCATACCGCAAACAGGGTATGCGCTGTGGCCATGGTCCGGGCTAAACCACTGGTATTGAAAGCAGACGCTTGTGACGGTGCCGATAACACGATCTGATATTTGATCCCTCAAAAGGGCGGCGGTTGCTGGGAGCCGCCGCCCTTTACGGATTTCTGCGCAGCTGCTGCGTGGCTTGCCTTGCTGCGCCAGCACGCGTAATCGGGCAACATGACCGCACCGATGACCCTTGCCGCGCATGCGCGCGCCACACTGCTATTGGGTCTGCCGTTGATGGGCAGTCACCTTGCGCAAAGCGCGCTGCATGTGACCGATACCGTCATGCTGGGCTGGTATGGCGTAACCGCCCTTGCCGCCGTGGTGCTGGGCGCATCCGCGTTCTTTGTGGTGTTCATCCTGGGGGCGGGGTTTGCTCAGGCCGTGATGCCGATGGTGGCCGCAGCCCTCGGGCGCGGCGACGAGGTGCAGGTACGGCGCGACGCGCGGATGGGCATCTGGCTGTCCATCGGGTTCGGTCTGCTCACCTACCCGCTGTTCTGGTGGTCCGAAGCCATCTTGCTGCGGTTGGGGCAGGATGCGGATGTCGCAGCCCTCGCGCAGGATTTCATGCGCATTGCCGGGCTGGGGATGATCCCGGCGCTGGTGGTGATGGCGCTGAAAAGCTTTCTCGCGGCCCTGGCCCGCGCGCAGGTGGTGCTGTGGGTGACGGTGGCGGGGGTCGCGCTGAACGCGGCGGCAAACTATGCGCTGATCTTCGGCAACTGGGGGGCGCCGGAACTGGGCGTGCAGGGCTCGGCGATTGCAACGGTGCTGACGCAATTTCTGTCGCTGCTGTTGCTGGCCCTTTATGCGCATTTCCATCCCGCGCCCGCCCGCTTTCGCATCTGGCAGCGGTTCTGGCGTGCCGACCCGCACGCGCTGCGACAGGTGTTTCGCCTCGGCTGGCCCATCGGCATTCAGGGTCTGGCCGAAGCCGGGCTGTTCGTGGCATCCGCCATGATGATCGGCACCATCGGCAAGGTAGAACTCGCCGCGCACGGCATCGCGATGGAGGTGGTGTCGCTGATCTTCATGCTGCATGTGGGGTTGGCCAATGCCGCGACGATCCGCGCAGGGCGGGCCGATGGCGCAGGTGATGCGCGCGGCTTGCGCGATGGCGCAGTCGCGGCGCTGGCGCTGTCCGGCACGGTTGGTCTGGCCGGCATCGCGCTGTTTCTGACCCTGCCCGCCGCGCTGATCACGCTGTTTCTGGACGAAACGCAAACCGAGGCTGCGGCCATCGTCCGCTATGGCACGGCGCTCCTCGCCATGGCCGCCCTGTTCCAGCTGGTCGATGCGGGGCAGGTGATGGCCATGGGCCTGCTGCGCGGCCTGCGCGATACCAAAGTGCCCATGGTGCTGGCCGCGATCAGCTATTGGCTGATCGGCATTCCGTGCGGCTGGCTGCTGGGTCTGCACTGGGGCTATGGCGGGGTGGGGGTCTGGGGTGGCCTCGTGATCGGTCTGCTGGTCGCGGCAACCACGCTGATGTGGCGATTCTGGGCCCGCGCCCCGCGCCCCTGATGCCTGTCACTTTTGCAGAAATAGCCTTGGGGAACGCCGCACCTGACAGGTGCAGCGCGGGGGCAGACGGCCCCCGTCTGCATCCCCGGGCAGTCAGTCCCGCTTGAACGCGCCGCGCAGGGCATCGCCAAAGGCGGTGCCTGCGGCCGGGGCGTTCTGTTGCGGCATCCTGAGCGGTGCCGCGCGGCGGTCCTCGCGCGGCGCCGCCTCGGCATTGTCCTTGCGCATGGTCAGCGCGATGCGCTTTCGTGCGACATCCACCTCGACCACCCGCACCCGCACCACATCGCCCGCTTTCACCACCTCATGCGGGTCTTTCACGAACCGGTCGGCCAGCTGACTGACATGCACCAGTCCATCCTGATGCACGCCGATATCGACGAACGCGCCAAAGGCCGCCACATTGGTCACCGTGCCTTCCAGGCTCATTCCGGGCTTCAGATCGCGGATATCGTCGATCCCATCGGCAAATGTCGCGGTCTTGAACGACGGGCGCGGGTCGCGCCCCGGCTTTTCCAGTTCGGCCAGAATATCCTTCACCGTCGGCAACCCGAACCGTGCATCAATGAAATCGCGCGGGTTCAGCGCTCCCAGCACGCCCGCATCGCCCATGATCGCCCGGATATCCCGCCCGCAAGCCGCCACGATCCGGCGCGCGACATCGTAAGCCTCGGGGTGCACGGATGACGCGTCCAGCGGCTCCTTCCCACCGGCAATGCGCAGGAATCCGGCCGCCTGCTCATACACCTTCGGCCCCAGTCGGGGCACTTTCAGCAAATCGCGGCGGCTGGCGAAGGCCCCGTTTGCATCGCGGTAGGCGACGATTGCCTCGGCCAGCCCCGGCCCCACCCCCGACACGCGGGCCAGCAGGGGGCCGGAGGCCGTGTTCACATCCACCCCTACGGCGTTCACGGCGTCTTCCACCACCGCCTCGAGGCTGCGCCCCAGCCGGTGCTGGTCCACGTCATGCTGGTACTGGCCGACGCCGATCGCTTTCGGCTCGATCTTCACCAGTTCCGCCAGCGGGTCTTGCAGACGCCGCGCAATGCTGACCGCGCCGCGCAAGGACACATCCAGATCGGGAAACTCCTTCGCGGCAAGTTCGGAGGCCGAATAGACCGACGCCCCCGCCTCGCTGACAATCACCTTGGTGGGCCTGGGCCCGGCGGGCAGGGCGGCGATGAGGTCGCCCACCAGCTTTTCCGTCTCGCGGCTGGCCGTGCCGTTGCCAATGGCGATCAGGTCCACGCCATGCGCCCGGATCAGCCGGGCAATTTCCACCTGCGCGCCGCGCAGATCGTTCCTGGGCTGGAACGGATAAACCGTGCTGGTCGCCAGCACCTTGCCTGTGCCGTCCACGACCGCCACCTTCACGCCCGTGCGGATGCCCGGATCAAGGCCCATGGTCGCGCGCCCACCGGCGGGGGCTGCCAGCAGCAGATCCTTCAGGTTGCGGGCAAAGACCCGGATCGCCTCGGCCTCGGCCGCGTCCCGCAACTCTGACATCAGATCCAGCGACAGCGAGGTCTTGATCTTGATCCGCCAGGCCCAGGCCGCAGCCTCGCGCAGCCAGACATCGCCCGCACCCTGTGACGCCGCCATCAGCGCCGCCCCGCAGGCGCGCTCACCGTCGGATGCACCACGCGGGGCGTCGGCGTCCACCTGCAGATCGAGGCTCAGAAATCCTTCATTGCGGCCCCGTAGCATCGCCAGCACCCGATGCGACGGGGCACTGGCAAACGGTTCGGAATGGGCGAAGTAGTCGGAAAATTTAGCCCCCTCCGCCTCTTTGCCCGCCACGACCGAGGCCGAAAGCCGCCCCACC
>JAYSSN010000067.1:0-1999 GCA_043720555.1 Rhodobacterales bacterium
TCATATTGCGGCCCAGACAACTGATGCTGGCGACGGGCATGTCGGCCAAGGCGAACCTGCCGAAATTCAAGAGGATGGACCGCTTCAGGGGCGATCAGCACCATTCTTCCGGACACCCCGGCCCCGATGCCTATTGCGGCAAGCGCGCGGTGGTGATCGGGTCGAACAATTCGGCCCATGATATCTGTGCGGCCCTGTCGGAGAATGATGTCGATGTGACGATGGTGCAGCGCAGCTTCACCCATATCGTGCGGTCCGACACGCTGATGGATGTCGGCATGGCGGGGCTTTATTCCGAACAGGCAGTGCGGGGCGGGATGACGACCAACTAGGCCGACGTGATCGTGTAGGCCACTGGCTACGGCTCGATGAACGCCTGGGCGGCAGATCTGATCGGGCAGGATGTGGCGGACAAGGTTGGCAAATGCTGGGGCCTTGGCTCGGCCACGATCAAGGATCCGGGCCCTTGGGAAGGCGAGCAGCGCAACATGTGGAAACCCACGCAAGCGCCGGGGCTGTGGTTCCACGGTGGCAACCTGCACCAGTCACGGCACTATTCGCAGTTCCTTTGGCTGCAATTGAAAGCGCGGATGGCGCGGATCCCGACCCCGGTCTACGGGCTGCAAGAGGTGCATCACAAGGGCTGAGCCCCGTCAGATTGCCCCGCCCGGCGACAGGCGGTCCGCCGCGGCCACGATGGCATCCGCATCAATCCCGAAGTGGCGATAAAGGTCTGCAATCGTGCCGGTCTGGCCAAAGTGTTCGACGCCCAGCGGCACCGTGCGATGCCCCGCGACCCCGCCGAGCCAGGCGAGGGTGGCGGGGTGGCCATCGGTCACGGTGATGACGGTGCAATGGCCGGGAAGCGCGCCCATGATCCGCTCGATCAGACTGTGTGCCGTACGGTTGCCGCGTGCCCGTGCCCGCTGTGCCGCCGTCCAGCCCGCATTCAGGCGGTCGGCCGATGTGATGGCCAGCACCCCCACGTCACGCCGGGCCTCGGCCATGCGGCCGGCGGCGGCGATGGCTTCGGGTGCGACACAGCCCTGATAGGCGATCACCACATCGGCGTTGGGGCCGGGTTCCCGCAGCCAGTAGGCCCCGTCAATCACCCCTTGCGCAAAGCCCGCATCGTCGCGGCGCAGCACCTGTTCCATGGGCCGCGTGGACAGGCGCAGATAGACCGACCCGCCCGTTTCATCGCGCAGCCAAGTGCGCTCGTCCGGATCACCTTCTCCGTCACGCTGCATGTAGGCAAAGGCCCAATCCATGATCAGCGACAATTCATCCAGATACGCCGGCTCGAACGCCGCCAGCCCATCCTGCGCCATCCCGATCAGGGGTGTGCTGATGGATTGATGCGCGCCCCCCTCGGGTGCCAGTGTCACCCCCGAGGGTGTGCCGACCAGCAGGAACCGCGCATCCTGATAGCAGGCATAGTTGAGCGCATCCAATCCGCGCACAACGAAGGGGTCATAGACCGTGCCTACCGGGATCAGGCGCTGGCCGAACAGGCTGTGCGACAGCCCCGCCGCCCCCAGCATCAGCATCAGGTTCATCTCGGCAATCCCAAGCTCCACATGCTGGCCCTGCGGCCCGAATGCCCATTTTTGCGCACTCGCCACCCGTTCCTCGCGGAATGTGTCACCCCGTGCGCTGCGCGCAAACAGCCCCCGCCGGTTCACCCAGCCGCCCAGGTTGGTTGATACCGTGACATCGGGCGATGTGGTGATGATGCGGTCCGCCAACGGCCCTCCGGTGCGCGCCAGATCATCCATGACCTTGCCAAAACCGGCCTGCGTTGACAGCACCTTGTCCTGCAGCACCACCGGGCCGGGGGTGACGATTGCAGGGGCGCTGAACCGGCGGCGGCCCCGCGCGAAGAACGGCGTCGCATCAAGGAAGCGTTGCAGGGCAGCGGGGTCGGCGACAGCGGCCAACGGCTCCCATTCCGCGCCGGCGGGCACACCCATGCGCGTGCGGAACGCATCGAACTGCG
>JAYSSN010000068.1:0-4838 GCA_043720555.1 Rhodobacterales bacterium
CGGCGCACGGCGGCGGCGGAGGCCCTGACCGGGCCGGTCGAATTTGCCCGCATGACGGTGTTGCCGGGGTGGATCGATTACAACGGGCACATGACGGAAAGCCGGTATCTGTTTGCCTCCAGCGAGACGGTGGATGCGTTTCTGCGCTGGATCGGGGCCGATATCCCTTATGTGAAAACGGGGTTCAGCTATTACACGGCGGAAAGCCATATCCGGCATCTGGGAGAGGCGAAGGCAGGCGACGCGCTGACCGGCACGGTGCAGGTGCTGGCGGCGGATGACAAGCGCATCCGGGTCTTTGTGCGATTGCTGCGTGATGGGGCCGAAGTGGCGACGATCGAGCAGATGCTGCTGCATGTGGACATGACAGCAGGCAAGACCTGTGCGGCCCCGGCGGTGATCCTGGACCGGGTGATGGCGCTTCGCGACGCACACATGGCGCTGCCTGCCCCGGCGGGCGCGGGCCGGGCGATCGGGGTGCGGTCATGAACTTTGGCCTGACGCCGGAACAAGAGATGATCGTGGCGACCGTGCGGGCGTTCGTGGAGAACGAGATTTATCCACATGAGAAGATGGTGGAGGCTGCCGGCGCGGTGCCCGCTGATCTGGCGGCCGACCTCAGGCGCAAAGTGATCGATCTGGGATTTTACGCCTGCAATTTTCCGCAAAGCGCGGGCGGCGCGGGATTGTCCCACGTCGATTTCGCCCTGGTTGAGCGTGAGTTGGGGCGCGGGTCGATGGCGCTGACGCATTTCTTCGGGCGGCCGCAGAACATCCTGATGGCCTGTGAAGGCGACCAGATCGAGCGCTACCTGAAACCTGCCGTGCGGGGCGAGCGGATGGATGCACTGGCGATGACCGAACCCGATGCCGGATCAGACGTGCGGGGCATGAAGACGCATGCGCGGCGCGCCGGCGGGGACTGGGTCATCAACGGCACCAAGCATTTCATCAGCGGCGCCGAGCATGCGGATTTCGTGATCGTCTTCGTGGCGACGGGGCAGGAGATCGCCGGCGGGGCTCCGAAGAAGAAGATCACCACCTTCCTTGTGGACCGCGGCACGCCGGGCTTCACCATCCGCGACGGTTATCGCTCGGTCAGCCATCGCGGCTACAACAACATGATCCTCGACTTCGACAACTGCCGCCTGCCCGATGCGCAGGTACTGGGTGCGGTGGACGGCGGTTTTGCGGTGATGAACGAATGGCTTTATGCCACCCGCATCACCGTGGCGGCCATGGCCGTGGGGCGGGCGCGCCGCGTTTTCGATCTGATGGTCGCCTATGCCGCAAGCCGCCGCCAGTTTGGCCAGCCGATCGGGCGGTTTCAGGGCGTGGGATTCCAACTGGCGGATTCGGTGACGGAAATCGATGCCGCTGACTTCCTGACGCTGGCCTCTGCCTGGCGGATAGATCAGGGCCTGCCTGCGAACCGCGAGATCGCCTCAGCCAAGCTCTATGCCACCGAAATGCTGGCGCGGGTGACGGACCGCGCGATCCAGGTGCATGGCGGAATGGGCCTGATGGACGATTTGCCGCTGGAGCGGTTCTGGCGCGATGCGCGGGTCGAGCGGATCTGGGACGGCACATCCGAAATCCAGCGCCACATCATCGCGCGCGATCTGCTGCGGCCGCTTGGGGCCTGAGGCGTCGGACCGGGGGTTTTCCACCCCCGGACCCCTGAGGATATTTTTGGACAGAAAATGAAGATGCGGACATCTCTTTACCTTCCACTAACCAATGATCGCCATGCTGGCAGTGCGGTACAGGCGGGGACGCCGATGGCCGTGACGGGAAATGGCACCCTGTTCCGAATGCCGGGGCAGGGTGTTCTCATTTTCTGTCCAAAAATATCCTCGGGGGTCCGGGGGCAGACGGCCCCCGGCGGCCATGCAGGGCGCGGAGGCCGGGCATGAACGACCTGTCCCGCCTGTTGCGTCCCAGGTCCATCGCCGTGATGGGGGCGGTCTGGGCCGAGAATGTGATCGCGCAATGCGTGAAGATGGGTTTTGCGGGGCATGTCTGGCCGGTGCATCCGACGAAGGCCGCGATCGGGGGGGTGCAGGCATACCCGTCGATCGCAGCACTGCCGGGGGTGCCCGATGCGACCTTCATCGGGGTGAACCGCCATGCCACCGTCGGGATCGTGGGCGAGCTTTCTGCAGTGGGGGCCGGGGGCGCCATCTGTTTTGCAAGTGGCTGGACCGAAGCCGGGGAGCCTGCGTTGCAGGCGGCGCTTGTGGCGGCAGCGGGCGACATGCCGATCCTGGGGCCGAATTGCTATGGGGTTATCAATTACCTCGACGGGGCGCTGCTCTGGCCGGACCAACATGGCGGGGGTCGTGTCGACCGCGGGGTGGCGTTGCTGAGCCAGTCGTCCAACATCGTCATCAACATGACGATGCAGCGGCGGGGATTGCCGATAGCCTATGTCGCATGTCTGGGCAATGCCGCCCAGGTCGGGTTGGCGGCGCTGGCGGGGGCTTTGCTGGCGGATGAGCGGGTGACGGCGATCGGGATGTATATCGAGGGCATTGATGATGCAGCGGGGTTTGCGGCGCTGGCGCAGGCGGCACGGGCGGCGGGCAAGGGGATCGTCTGCATCAAGTCGGGCAAGACCGTGTTGAGCCGGACGGCGGCGGCATCACACACCGCAGCACTCGCCGGGGGCGGGGCGGCGAGCTCTGCGTTCCTCAGGCAGGTGGGGGTGGCGGAGGTGAATACGCTGCCCGAGTTGATGGAGACGCTGAAGATCATGCATCTGCATGGGGCGCAGATCGGGACGCGCATGTGTTCGCTGTCCTGTTCGGGGGGTGAGGCGGGGTTGGTCGCCGACCTTGCCGCGCCTTTCGGGATTGATCTTCCGCCGCCATCGGACGCGCAGCGGGCCCGGCTGGGGGACGTTCTCGGGCCGATTGTAACCATTGCCAATCCATTGGACTACCACACCTTCATCTGGGGAGACGGGCCGCGCACCACGGATGTGTTTGTCACCATGCTGCAGGCATATGACGCGGCGATGTACATCATTGATCCGCCGCGACCGGACCGTTGCGATCCATCCAGTTACGATCCCGCGCTGGCGGCGATTGTTGCAGCGGGGCAGGTTACGGGGAAACCTGCATTTGCCGTGGCCTCGATCCCTGAGAACATGGATGAAGCGCTGGCGCTGGCGCTGATGGACAAGGGCGTGGTGCCGTTGATGGGGCTGGAGACGGCCTTGGGGGCGATCCGGGCGGCGCAGACGCCTGCCGGCGTGTCGGGGTGGGTGCCGATGGGGAGGAGCTCTGCGGCGGGGGCGATGCTGGATGAGGCTGAGTCGAAGGCGTTGCTTGCGGCGGCAGGCGTTACCGTGCCGCGTGGAGTTTCGGGCGCGACGCCGGATGCCGTGTCGGTGGCGGGGCTGACCCCGCCTTACGTGCTGAAGGGATTGGGGTTTGCGCACAAGACAGACATCGGGGCGGTGCGGCTGGGGCTGGCGACACTTGACGGGCAGGGGGAGATGCCAGGGGCTACGGGGTATCTCGTGGAGGAAATGGTCACCGGGGTGGTGGCGGAGCTGTTGATCGGGGTGCAACGGGATGCGGTGTACGGGATGAGCTTGACCATCGGCTTTGGCGGGGTGACGGCGGAGTTGCTGGCCGATACGGTGACGCTGATCGGCCCGGTAACCGGGGATGAGGTGGCGGCAGCGTTGCGGCGGCTCAGGCTGTGGCCGCTGCTCGATGGTTATCGGGGGCGGGTGCGGGCGGATGTCGGGGCGGTGGTCAAGGTGGTGCTGGCAGTACAGCGGATGGTGGCTGACAGCACCGTGGCGGAGGTGGAGATCAATCCGCTGATGGTACTTAGGGACGGGGCTGTTGCGGTGGATGCGGTGATCTGGAGGGTGGAGTGATGGAGATGCGGACCGAGGGGCCGATCCGTACGCGGGTTGAGGGGGCGGTGCTGGAAGTGACGCTGGACCGCGCGCCGGCCAACGCGATTGACCTCGTGACCAGCCGGATCATGGGACAGGTGTTCCGCGCCTTCCGCGATGATGATGCATTGCGCGTGGCAATCCTGCGGGCGGAGGGGGCGAAATTCTTTTGCCCCGGCTGGGATCTGAAGGCGGCGGCGGGTGGCGATGCAGTGGACGGCGATTACGGGGTGGGCGGCTTTGGCGGGCTGCAGGAACTGCCGGGGCTGAACAAGCCGGTGATCGCGGCGGTGAACGGGATTTGCTGCGGCGGCGGGCTGGAACTGGCGCTGTCGTGTGACCTGATCCTGGCGTCCGGTAACGCGACCTTTGCGCTGCCGGAAATCCGGTCAGGCACGGTTGCGGATGCGGCGTCAATCAAGCTGCCGAAGCGCATTCCCTATCATGTGGCGATGGATCTTTTGCTGACGGGGCGGTGGTTTGATGCGGCCGAGGCACTGCGGTGGGGCCTGCTGCGCGAGGTGTGCCCGCCTGCGGACCTGATGGCGAAAGCGTGGGACCTGGCACGGCTGCTGGAAAACGGTCCGCCGCTGGTGATGGCCGCGATCAAGGAAGTCGTGCGCGAGGCAGAGGCGATGCGGTTTGCCGATATGATGAACCGGGTCACAAAGCGGCAGCTGGCCACGGTGGACCGCCTGTATGGATCAGAGGATCAACTGGAAGGGGCGCGGGCGTTCGCGGAAAAGCGGGCACCGGTCTGGAGGGGGACGTGACGGGGGATGTTCGGACGTTGCAGAACTTGCGGAGATCTTCCCGAGTAACATTAGATTCAGGACCTATTAAATAACTTGCTTTTGCAGTGTTGGTTTGATTCACTTTTGGCATCCAAAGGGGTGCTGCATGAGTGATCTTTTCTGGCTGA
>JAYSSN010000069.1:0-13362 GCA_043720555.1 Rhodobacterales bacterium
GCCAGACCAATCAGGCTGCAAAGTGCTATGGCATGCAGAATTCCAAAGACGATGATACCCCCCGGTGTGACCCAGATACTGGCCACCGACACCAGCAGCGCCGCCCCCACCACGATTGCCATGCGCCGCAGACAGGGCCGCCAGCGGATGCCGTCCACATGCGCCAGATACAGGCTGACGCCCGCCAGAAACAGAAAACTGCCCGCCACCAGTCGCGCGAAATAGTAAAAGAACCCCGTCACCGTGGTACCAGGGGCGGCGTAGCCAAACATCTCCAGATCAAAGGTGAAATGAAAGGCGATCATGCCCACCAGTGCCGCGGTGCGGGCAAGGTCCAGCGCGGGAATGCGCATTGATGGCCGGGATGCCTCAGCCACCGGCAGCCGCCGCGACGCTGCCCGAAATCAGCGGATAGCCCAGCGCGCCAAAGTCGGCCGCATAAATCTGCCCGATCAGTGCCCGCGCCTCGGGCGAAAAATAGCTGTCCTTCTGCCGGGCATAGGATGACGCATTGGACTTGGTCAGCGCCGAGACCCGCGCCAGCATCCCGTCCGGTACGCCATGCGCCTGAAGCGCGGGCAACAGATCGGCGTCCAGCGTTTCGATGCGGAACATCCGGTCATACTGCAGGCGGTCCAGATCAATCACATCGCACTGCCGCGCGAAGTGTGGATCGAACCCCGGCCCGTGTGCCGCCAGACCGCGCAACATCGCTTCAAACGAAATGCGCGTCTGCATGAACCGGTTACCATTTTCGCTGCGGCCCCAGCCCTTTGGACCCAGCAGGAGCTGGCGCAGCTTGCCATACCGGAATACCCCCGGCGCAAAGGCACGGGAATAGCGGTTCAGCTTGCTGTAATAGTTCGACAGCGCGCGGCCATAGGGATCGCGGATATTGGTGAACAGCGCGAAATCGGGGTGTTTCGCCCGCATCTCATGCACCATCCGGTGCCCGCAGCGATAGAACGACAGGCCCTGCGCCGCCATCTGACCATCCGCCATCCCGGTTTTGGCCAGCGCGCGCACCCGGTTCTTCTGGGGCGCAAAACCTGACAGGCGCAGGAAAAGATCCACCGTGCCGGTCGAACCGCATTTTGGCCCAAGCACATAAATGATGCGCGCAGGCTCGGACACGATCAGGTTCAGGCCATCATCTTCCATCCCGTTCTTCTAGCAGCCGCCCCCCCGAATTCAAGCCTGCAAGGCTGACGGTGCTTGGCCGCTTGTATCAGCGGCGCGGCTTCTTTATCCCTGCGTCCAAGCCAAGCCCGGAGGAGCCCGCCATGTCCACCAACAGCCGTTTCGACAAATCGAAACTTCCCAGCCGCCATGTCACGGAAGGGCCCGCACGTGCCCCGCATCGCAGCTATTTCTACGCAATGGGCCTGACGGAAGAGGAAATCCACCAGCCATGGGTCGGCGTCGCCACCTGCTGGAACGAAGCGGCCCCCTGCAATATCTCGCTCAGCCGGCAGGCGCAGTCGGTGAAGATGGGGGTGAAAAAGGGCGGCGGCACCCCGCGTGAATTTACCACCATCACCGTGACCGATGGCATCGCCATGGGGCATGAAGGCATGCGCAGCAGCCTGGCCTCGCGCGACGCGATTGCCGACACGGTGGAACTGACCATGCGCGGGCATTGCTATGATGCGCTGGTGGGGCTGGCTGGCTGCGACAAATCCCTGCCGGGGATGATGATGGCCATGGTGCGGCTGAACGTGCCAAGCGTATTCATCTATGGCGGTTCGATCCTGCCGGGCCGGCTGAACGGGCAGGATGTTACCGTGCAGGACGTGTTCGAGGCTGTGGGGAAATTTCAGGCCGGCACTTATTCGGAGGCCGAACTGGCCATTCTGGAACGCGTGGCCTGCCCATCTTCGGGTGCGTGTGGCGCGCAATATACCGCCAACACCATGGCCTGCGTCAGCGAAGCGATTGGTCTGGCGCTGATGAATTCGTCCGGTGCCCCCGCCCCCTACGAATCCCGCGATCAGTATGGCGATGCATCCGGTGTGGCGGTGATGAACCTGATCGAAAAGAACATCCGCGCGCGTGACGTGGTGACACTGAAATCCCTGCAGAACGCCGCCCGCGTCGTGGCCTGCACGGGCGGGTCCACCAACGCAGCCCTGCACCTGCCGGCCATCGCGCATGAGGCGGGGATTGATTTCGATCTGTTCGATGTGGCCGATATCATGCGCGACACGCCATATTTCGTCGATCTGCGGCCCGGCGGAAAATATGTGGCAAAAGACCTGTACGAGGTGGGCGGCGTGCCCGTCGTGCTGAAGGAGTTGTCGAAGATCGGCCTGATCCACGAAGATTGCATCACCGCATCCGGCCGTAGCATGGGCGAGGAATTGCAGGATATCCGGGGCGAGGCCGATGGCCGCGTGATCTATCCCGCAGCGACGCCCATCACCAAAACCGGCGGCGTCGTCGGTCTGAAAGGCAACATCTGCCCCGATGGCGCGATCGTGAAAGTCGCCGGCATGACCGAGGCCGAACAGGTCTTTTCCGGCCCCGCCCGTGTCTTTGAATGCGAAGAAGACGCTTTCGCCGCTGTCAAGGCGCGCACCTACAAGGAAGGCGAGGTCATCGTGATCCGCAACGAAGGCCCCGCTGGCGGGCCCGGGATGCGCGAAATGCTGTCAACTACCGCAGCACTTTCGGGGCAGGGCATGGGCAAGAAGGTCGCGCTGATCACCGACGGCCGCTTCTCAGGTGCCACACGCGGTTTCTGCGTGGGCCATGTCGGGCCAGAGGCGGCGCACGGCGGCCCGATCGCGCTGCTGCGCGATGGCGACATCATCACGCTGAACGCCCTGACCGGGGAGTTGTCGGTCGCGCTGACCGATGCCGAACTGGCCACGCGCAAGGCTGAATGGAAAGGCCCGCGCAAAACCGCCTATACCAGCGGCGCGGTGCACAAATTCGCGCGCCTTGTCGGTGGCGCGCGCTATGGCGCGGTTACACATCCGGGGGCCAAGGCGGAATCGCATGTCTATATGGACCAGTAAGGCCCTTGTCGCGACGCTGCTGCTGGCCGCTTGCGTGCCAGCGGCGGGCAATTTTTCGGCCCCCCGCAGCACGGCGATCCTGGGCGGCACGGTGCAACTTGGCCTGCCGCGCGGCTATTGCATCGACCGCGCGTCGGGCCGCGAAGAGGCCGATACCGCCGTTGTCGTGATGGGCAAGTGCCGCCAGGATCTGGCCGAAGCACCCGCAGTCCTGACCACCGCCATCGGCCCTGCAGGCTCCGGCCAGGTGCTGGCTGGCGGCGGCGAGACGCTCGCTGCCTATTTCACCTCTGACGCGGGGCGCGCGGCGCTCAGCCGCGCAGGCCGCGCCGATACGGTCGAGATTGCGCAGGCCAAGATGGTCGGCCCTGCCTTTGTGATGCGCATCCGTGACAGCGCCTTCGGCGAATACTGGCGCGGGGTCGAGGACGTGGCCGGGCGGCTGGTCACCATCACCGTCGATGTGCCGGACGGGGCGGGAACCGGCGGGGAAGATCTGCTGATTCAGGCGCTGCGCCTGATGCGGACGGCGAACGGGGCGACGTAAAACCAGGCTGGGCCGTCGAACCCGGTTTTCGCGCACGACCTGCGCCGGATCAAACGTCCGGCCGGTCCGGGTGATCCTGCCGTCGGCTGAACCGGGCGGGCTGTCGCCCTTGGCAGGCGGGCACAGATTTCCGAATGGTCATGGCTGAAGTCTTTACAGTGCCGCAGCGATACAAGTATCGTCGCTGCACTGCGAACAGATACTGCCCATGTGATGCGCCTCGAAAGAAAAACATGCCCGGCCGCTTTAACAAGTTCCTTGATCGCGTATTGCAACGGCGCGTGCAAAGCCGCTGGCAGGATCTGGCGGACGCAGCCCCTGCGATGGATCTGGAACGGCTGCAGTTTCTGCGGGGTCGTGCACGGTCGATGCGGCGCCATCTTGACCGGGTCATCCATCTTGCAGAACACCGCCTTTCCCTGCCGGTTATCGGGTCCAACGCGATTCGCAAGCCGCTGGGCACCGATTGGGCGTGGCGCCCGATGCTGTGGTACGGGCCGATCCCGGTACCCGGCCTCGCCTCGGTTCCGGCCAAGGCGCTGGTCTGTGATGGCGCCACCATCTTTCACGATTGCCGGCGCTCGGAACTTACGGTGCGCCAGATGCGCAACACCCGCGAATCCGACATCGCGCCCTTTGGCTTTCGCATGGATGTGTTCCACTTCGACGGCTCGTTCCTGTCGCTCGTCATCGATCTGCCCCCCGAGGCCGCACAGGGGCTGAAGCTTAAACACGTGATCCGGATGGATGTGATCGTCGAGATGGAAAAGCCGCTGGAAATCTTTGCCCGGCTGAACATCAAACACGGGCCCAATGTGGAACAGATCGTGCGCGAACTGCCCTTGAGCGAAGAAGGTGTGATGGTGGAATTCGACCTGGCCTATACCAAGATCAATGAAAAGCGGGTGGAACGGCTGTGGGTGGATTTGATTTTAGAAGGGCCGGAGATGAACCAGATCATCCTGCGCGATGTGACCTTCAGCCGCCGTCCCCGGGCCGAGTTCTGACGCCATGGGGGAACAAGTGCTGACCAAGACACGCATTCGCGCGGGCGTTTGGGAAGGAATCCTGGCAGGCGCGACCGGCGAGCCAAAGCTGGAAGTGCGCCTGCTGGAACAGGTTGTGCCAGGCGTGACCGTGACCGCCGCTCCCGGACAGACGGGCGCCTGGGCCGTCCGCGTGCCGATCCCGGCCGAGGCGCTGAATGACGGCGTGCAGACCTTTTTGATCCGCGACGCCGGATCGTCCGAAACGCTCGGGCACTTCACGGTCATCACCGGTGTCGCGATGGAAGACGACGTGCGCGCCGAACTTGATCTGTTACGGGCGGAACTCGACATGCTGAAACGCGCCTTCCGCCGCCATTGTCTGGACACCGCTGGTTGAGGTTGATCCGCACTGCGCGGCAGCCGCGCGGCGCCGTTGCGAAAAACCGCTTGGCGCGGCACCGTCGCTCCGCGTAAGCGTTGGGCAAAATGGCAAAGGGTCTGATGATGGCAAATCCGGTTGTGCTGTGCATTCTTGATGGCTGGGGAATCGGGGAAAGCCCGGTCGCCAACGCACCAGCCCTTGCCCATGTGCCCAATTTCAACCGCATCTGGGCCACCTGCCCGCATGCCAGGCTTGTGACCCATGGCCCCGACGTCGGCCTGCCCAGCGGCCAGATGGGCAACTCCGAAGTCGGCCACACCAACATCGGCGCAGGCCGCGTGGTGGCGATGGATCTGGGAGCGATCGATCTTGCGGTCGAAGACGGCAGTTTTGCCCTGAATCCGGCCCTGCTGACCTTCGTCGACAAGTTGCGCGCCACGGGTGGGACGGCGCATCTGATGGGTGTGGTGTCGAATGGCGGGGTGCATGGCCACATCGTGCACCTGCTGGCCGCCGCCCGTGCCATTGCCGCCGCGGGTGTACCCGTGGCCATCCACGCCATCACCGACGGGCGCGATGTCGCGCCCACATCCGGTGCCGGTTTCATGGCAACGCTGGTTGCAGGCATGCCACCGGGGGCGCGCATTGCAACTGTCATCGGGCGCTATTGGGCCATGGACCGGGACAATCGGTGGGAACGTGTCGCACGTGCCTTCGCCGCCATGGTTTGGGGAACAGGTGAACACAGCCCCGATGCCGCAGCAGCCGTGGCCGCAGCCTGTGCGCGGGGCGAAACGGATGAATTCATAGCCCCCACCGTCATCGCAGGCTACGGCGGCGCACGCGACGGCGACGGTGTGTTTTGCCTGAACTTCCGGGGCGACCGTGCGCGTGAGATCCTGTCTGCCCTCGGCGACCCTGCTTTCGCAGGCTTCGACGCGGGTCCCCGCCCGGTCTGGGCCGCCATGCTGGGCATGGTCGAATACTCCGAGGCCCATAACGCCTACATGACCACGGCATTCCCAAAGCGCGTGCTGGTCAACACACTTGGCGAATGGGTGGCCCTGCAAGGCAAAACCCAGTTCCGTCTGGCAGAAACCGAAAAGTATCCCCATGTCACCTTCTTTCTGAATGGCGGGCGCGAGGTACCCTTCCCCGGTGAAGCCCGTCATATGGCCCCCTCGCCCAAGGTCGCCACCTATGACCTGCAACCCGAAATGTCGGCGGACGAGGTGGCCGATCACCTCGTCGGCGCGATTGAACACGGCTATGATCTGATTGTGGTGAATTTCGCCAACCCCGATATGGTGGGGCACACCGGCATCCTCGCGGCCGCGATCAAGGCCTGCGAGGCGGTGGACGTCGGCCTTGGCCGCGCACTCACGGCGTTGGAAAAGGCGGGTGGCACCATGATTGTCACGGCAGACCATGGCAATTGCGAACTGATGGTGGACCCCGTCACAGGCGGCCCGCATACCGCCCACACCACCAACCCCGTGCCCGTCGTGCTGGTCGGCGGACCGGCGGGGGCCACGCTGCGCCCGGGGCGGCTTGCTGATCTCGCCCCCACGCTGCTCGGGTTGATGGGGTTGCCGCAGCCCGCCGAAATGACGGGGCACAGCCTGATCCGATGAGACGTGCCGCGTTCCTTCTGACCTGCCTCGCCGGGCCCGCATGCGCGCAGGACGTTACCGCCCAGGCCAGCGCCGCCAGCGCCGATCTGGCCACCGCCGTTGCCGCACTGGAGTCCGCCACCACATCGCGTGACCGCGTCGCTGCCCTGACCCAGACCATCGGTGCCTATGAAAACGGCCTCGCCGCCCTGCGCGAAGCCCTGCGCCAGGCGGCCATCCGCGAGGCGACGCTGCAACTGCAATTCGACGCCAAGCGCGATCAGGTGGCCCACCTGCTGGGCGTGCTGTCGCAACTGCAGTCCGAACCGGGACCACTGCTGCTGTTGCACCCCAGCGGCCCCGTCGGCACCGTGCAATCAGGCCTGCTGCTGACCGAAGTCACCCCCGCGCTGCAGGCCGAGGCCGATGACCTGAAATCCCAACTGCAAGAGTTGCGCGATCTGCGCGATCTGCAAGTGGCGGCCGGGACGACGCTGAAGACCGGCCTTGCCGTTGCACAAACCGCCCGGACCGCCCTCAGCCAGGCGATCTCTGACCGCACCGACCTGCCCCGACGCTTCACCGAAGACCCCGGGGTGCTGCGCGGCCTGCTGGACAGCGCCGATACGCTGGAGGCGTTTGCCAGCGGCCTCAGCCTGTCGGAAAACCCCGATCAGGTTTTCACCGACACCAGGGGCCAACTGCCCCAGCCTGCCCTTGGCACCCTGATCCGCCGCGCAGGCGAGGCGGATGCCGCAGGTGTGCGCCGCCCCGGCATTACGCTCGCGACCCGGCCCCAAGCGCTGGTCACCGCACCCCATGCCGCGACCATCCGCTACCTGGGCCCCCTGCTCGACTACGGAAATGTGATCATCGTTGAACCCGGCGGTGGCTATCTTCTGGTGCTGGCCGGGCTAGACAGGGTTTACGGAGAGGTCGGCGAAATCATTGCAAAAGGTGCACCACTGGGCCTGATGGGCGGCGGCGATCCGACGGCCGAAGAGTTTCTGGCCAGTACCGAAAATGGTGGTGGCGCCCGCGAGACGGAAACGCTCTATATCGAACTGAGACTAGGATCGCAGCCGGTTGATCCGGCAGAATGGTTTGCCCTTGTGGGGCCGTAGAAAAAGGACTGACGCGCGATGAAGAAATTCGTGATGGCCGCCGTGGGCGGCACGCTGGCAGGGGCGATCCTGACCACTCAGGTCGCTGGTCCCCTGATCGCGCAGGAAACCCCTGACAGCGGCAGTGTCTATGAACAGCTGGATCTTTTCGGCGATATTTTTGAACGCATCCGTGGCCAGTATGTCGAAGAGGTAAACAGTGAAAAGCTGATCGAGGCGGCGATCAACGGCATGCTCACCTCGCTCGACCCGCACTCCAGCTACCTGTCGGCCAATGATTTTGCCGACATGCAGGTCCAGACCCGCGGCGAGTTCGGCGGTCTGGGCATCGAGGTGTCGCAGGAAGAAGGCTACGTCAAGGTCGTCTCGCCGATGGATGGCACGCCCGCAGATGCCGCCGGGGTCGAAGCGGGCGATTTCATCACCCATGTGAACGGGGAAAGCACGCTTGGCCTGACGCTCGACGATGCGGTTGATCTGATGCGCGGCCCGGTCGGATCGGAAATCATCATCACCATCGTGCGCGAAGGCGTCGAAGAACCATTTGATGTGTCGATCATCCGCGACACCATCAAGCTGGTGGCCGTCCGCAGCCGCGTGGTCGGCAACGTCGCTGTCCTGCGGATCACAACCTTCAATGACCAGACGATGAGCGGCCTGCAGGAAGAACTGGCGAAATCCGTCGAGGACATGGGCGGCATCGACAACGTGAACGGCTTTGTCGTCGATTTGCGCAACAACCCCGGTGGTCTGCTCAATCAGGCGATCATGGTGTCCGATGCCTTTCTCGAACAGGGCGAGATCGTCTCGACCCGTGGCCGGGACGCGGCGAATGGCGAACGTTTCAACGCCGAAAGCGGCGATCTTGCGATGGGCAAGCCCGTGGTCGTGCTTATTAACGGCGGTTCGGCATCGGCGTCCGAGATTGTGGCAGGCGCCTTGCAGGACCATCGTCGGGCGATTGTGGTGGGGACGAAAAGCTTTGGCAAGGGTTCGGTCCAGACGCTGATCCCGCTGCGTGGTGACGGCGCGATGCGCCTGACAACCGCGCGCTACTACACGCCATCGGGGCGTTCCATCCAGGCGCTTGGCGTGGCCCCCGATATCGTGGTGAACCAGCCCCGGGTCGATCCCACAGTCGAAGGCACCGAGGCCGCCGCCGCCGAAGAGGCCGCGAATGCCCGGACCGAGGCCGATCTGCGCGGCGTGCTGTCCAACGATTCGATGACCGAAGATGAACGCCGTCTGCTGGAAGAAGAACGCGCCAAAGCCGAAGAAACCGCCAAGCTGCGGGACGAGGACTACCAACTGGCCTATGCCGTCGACATCATCACCGGCCTGAACGCCATCGCCCCGGTCCCGGGCGAACCCGCCCCGGCCCCATGACCGGCCTGCCCTACCGCCCCTGCGTCGGCGTGATGCTTCTCAACGCCGCTGGCCTGATCTTCGCAGGCCAGCGGATCGACAGCACTGCCGCCGCGTGGCAAATGCCGCAAGGCGGTATTGATGCCGGGGAAAAACCAAAAGCAGCCGCCCTGCGCGAGCTTTGGGAAGAAACCGGCGTGACCGCCGACCTTGTTGAACTCATCGCCAGAACCGATGACTGGGTGACCTATGACCTGCCGCCCGAACTTCTGGGCAAGGTCTGGGGCGGAAAATATCGCGGCCAGCGGCAGAAATGGTTCCTTTACCGCTTCACCGGCACCGACGATCAGATCAACATCGCCACCCCCCACCCCGAATTCGCCCGCTGGAAATGGATCAGCGCCGACGAGATGATCGCGACCATCGTGCCCTTCAAGCGGCAGGTCTACGAACAGGTGGTCACAGCCTTCCGCCCGCACCTCGCCTGAAGGCGGTTTTCTCTTTGCCCGGATATTCAGACCCGGCCGGCCATGCAGAACCCCGGCTCAAACCAGAACAGGGGCCTCTGCCAGCAGCTCGTGCACCATCGGGATCACGCGGCTGCCATAAAGGCGGATACTCTCCATCATGCTGGCATGCGGCAGCGTGCCCGCTGAATACTTCATGTCAAACCGCGCCAGCCCCAGATCGCGCACCGTGGCCGCGATCTTGCGCGCCACGGTTTCGGGGCTTCCGGCGTAAAGCGAGCCATGCGCCGCCTCGCCCAGAAACCGCTCCTTCGTTGTGGGTGGCCAGCCCCTCTCGCCGCCGATGCGGTCGTGCATGGCCTTGTAATGCGGCCACAGCTCGTCCAGCGCCTGTTCGTCGGTCGTGGCCACATAACCATGCGAGTGCACGCCGATCGGGCGCACCGGACGGTCCATCTGTCTGGCCGCGCGGTGATACAGATCGATATGCGGCAAGAACCGCCGCGGATCGCCGCCGATGATCGCCAGCATCAATGGCAGATCATGGCGCACCGCCCGCACGATGGATTCCGGGCTGCCCCCCACCCCTACCCACGTCGTCAGGGGTGCCCCCAGCGCCGGATACACCCGTTGGTTCTGCAGCGGCGCGCGGGTCTGCCCCGCCCATGTCACCACAGGCGTACGCAGCAGCGCCGCAAACAGGTCCAGCCGTTCCTCGAACAGGATCTCGTAATCCTCCAGCGCCTGCCCGAACAACGGGAAACTTTCGGTGAACGACCCGCGGCCCACGATCACCTCGGCCCGGCCACCCGAAATTGCGTTCAACGTGGAAAAACGCTGAAACACCCGCACCGGATCGTCCGATGACAACACCGTCACCGCCGATCCAAGCCTGATCCGGCGGGTTTGCCCGGCAATCGCGGCCAAAACCATTTCGGGCGAGGATACGGCGAAATCATCGCGGTGATGTTCACCAATCCCGATGAAATCTATCCCGACCTGATCTGCCAGAACGCCTTCTTCCACCACCTCGCGCAGCACCTGATCCTGCGGGGTCAGGCTGCCATCGGCGCGGCGGGTGACGTCGCCGAATGTATCAATGCCAAGTGTCAGATCCGTCATGAGGGCACCTCGTTGTCAGCCCCGAACATAGGCCCGCGTCGCGGGTGGGATAAGACGCAGAAATGCACAGCGCCCTTTGCACCCGCGCAGACAGGGTCAGGACAGATCGCGCGCCAAAAGCTGGCTGCCGGGGCCGGACTTCACCTCGAACCGGCTGATCTTGCGCACGAGGTCGGACAGTTTTGCGCTGCCATACGTGCGGGTGTCGAAGTCCGGGCTGGCTTGGGTGATGTACTGGCCGATCTGGCCCAGCGAATACCACTCGCCCTCGGGGTCAATCGCGCGCATCGCGGCCACGATCAGCGGAATCGCTCTGGCGGGTGGTTCTTTGGCACCGCGCACAGGGGGTGCGTCCACCGGCAGTTCCGGCATCATGCTACCGCTGCGTTCAGGCTTCACCGTCTCGCGCGGGGGGGGGTCGTGGGGCGCCTCATCGACCAGCCCCAGGTTTTCGACATAGATGAACCGCTTGCAGGCCATGCGGAACGCTTCGGGCGTTTTCTTTTCGCCAATGCCGTACACGTCCAGCCCCTGTTCGCGGATGCGCGCGGCAAGGCGGGTGAAATCGCTGTCCGAACTGACCAGCACGAACCCGTCAAACAATCCCGAATGCAGAAAGTCCATCGCCGCAATGACAAGGCCGATATCACTCGCGTTCTTGCCCTTCGTATTGGAAAACTGCTGATCCGCCACCAGCCCCAGCGCCGCCACGCGCTTGGCCCAGGCGTTCAGCCGGGTGGCCGACCAATCGCCATATATGCGCCGGACCGATGCCTCGCCCAACGCAGCGATCTCTTCAAAGATCGCTTCCGCATACCCGGCAGGCACGTTATCGGCATCAATCAGAACGGCAAGGCGGGGCGCGCGGGTTTCGGCCATGGCGCTTCTTTCAACTGGTTAGGACGGCGGCTGTCCATGTTATCTATCCGATCCGCGTTGCATCTGACAGGGGCGATTTCCCGACTTCCCCTGCCGACCGATGGTAAAACAAGGATGATCCATGGCCTGCGCCCGGATTGTTTCCGCGATCACGCCATCAAATGGCCCAGATCACGCGGCATATCGGCGCCCAACCCATGACGACAGAGGCTGACATGTCCGCAACCGAGTGTGCCGGATCGGCAACCGATACCCTTGCGATCGCGCAAGTCCAGAAGGCCGTACCGTTGGTCCACCCTGCCGAGGCCATCCTGCTTGCGCTTGTGGGCAGCCTTGCCGGTGCCAGCGGCATTACCGCCCTTTGGCAGCATCAGGCGGTTGACTGGGTCGCCTTCCTGCCAGCCTTTGTCGCCAGCCTGATACTGATCGTGATCGGCCTCTATGTCCGCACGGTCAAGGGCACGCCCCGGCTGGCGCTCGGCGTCATCGGGTTTGGGATCTTCATGGCTTTTTCGGCCTGCAGCGCCATTTTCATCTTCACGCTGTTCCCGTTTGCAAATCCGCTCATCGACGGCACCCTCGCGGCCATGGACGCGGCGCTGGGCTATACGTGGACCGGATTTGCCACGGGCTTCGCCGACTATCCCGTGCTGGCCAAGCTGCTTGGTGTTGTCTATCTGACCGCGCTGCCCCAGATCGTCGGCGTGATCGTTCTGTTGGCATTCCTGCACCGAGCGACGGCACTGTACCGTTTTTTGCTGGTTGGCATCATCGGCATGATCCTCACCGTCGCGATCTGGTGGTCGTTTCCCAGCGTTGGCCCTGCGGCTTTTGGCATGGTCCCGGCCGACGTGCAGGTGCAGATCGCCCTTCAGGCCAATGCGAACTATGGCGCGCAGCTGCGCCAGCTTATGGCCGAAGGCGCGTCATTCATCACCCCCGGCATGATCATCGGTGTGATCGCCTTCCCATCATTTCACACGGTCATGGCCTGCATGGTGGTCTGGTTCACCAAAGGCACGGGCGCATTCATCCCCGCACTGCTGGTGAATACGGCCATGCTGCCGGCGACATTGCTGCACGGCGGGCACTATCTGGTGGACCTGTCCGGCGGGCTGGCGATCTTTGCCATCGCGCTCTGGGCCGCAATCCGGCTTGCCCCCACCCGACACCGCGCCTGACCGCATCCCCATCCGCCAACAGCAGGCGGCGGCGGAATCCATGGTAAAAGCGTCATGTCGCCTTGGTTTGCCGCCAACCCGAACCGGATCTGGGTGCAAACCGCTTCAGCACATCACCTCAATCACAAACGGCCCCCGACGGCCCATTGCCCCGCCAAATGCGGCCACGAACTGATCCGCATCGCTCACCCGACATCCATCCACCCCGTGGCCCCGTGCCAGCGATACCCAGTCCAGCTCCGGTTCCACCACATCAAACATGCGCCGTGCATTGCGGCCCACCGTGGCAATGCCGACATTGGCCATCTCGCGGTGCAGCGTCTGATACCCCCGGTTTGCAAGGATCACCACGACCACGTCCAGCTCTTCGCGCGCCATCGTCCACAGCGATTGCACCGTGTACATCGCCGACCCGTCCGCCTGCAGCACCACCACCTTGCGGTCCGGGCAGCCAACGGCCGCACCCACGGCCACGGGCAGCCCGTCGCCAATGGCGCCCCCCATCAGGCACAGTACGTCATGCGCCCGCGCGTCAGCCGTCGCATCAATCAGGGGCCGTGCGCTGGTAATCGCCTCTTCGACCAGAATGGTATCGTCCGGCATCAATGCCGCCACCGCCGCCCCCAGCTTGGCCAGCGTCATCGCCCCTGTCGGCAGCGCTGGCAGGGTGAGC
>JAYSSN010000070.1:0-4824 GCA_043720555.1 Rhodobacterales bacterium
GGCGGCCCGCCATTGGCCGGTTGCCAAACACTTTCACCCCGGTCGCCCACCCATTTGCCGTTTGGGCCGTCCGTCGGGGTGTTGCCGTATTGCGGGCCCTTCTTGGCCGCCTCGGCATCGCGGCAGGCCTTGGTCTTGCAGTTCTTGATGGCCGCGTCGTAATCCGCTTTGCGGGCTTTGGCCATGTCATCCCAATACTTCGCCGCAGCAGACTTGGTCTTTTGAAACGTCTTGGACAGCGCCGAGGCCGCGACATCAAGAGATTTGCGCAAATCATTAAGTTTGTTGGCAATTTTTGCGGCCTTTGCGGCATCGCCTGCAATCGGCACAAGGCCCACCACATCCATCAGCGCCCCGCCCCAGTCGCCCTTCCAGAGCGAGCGACCAAGTGAGGCCACGTCTGCGGCCGTCCCGAAAGGCGGCGGCAACGCCCCTCCGGCGGCAAGCCCGACGTCCGTCGCCAGTTCGCCGTATCTGGAGTTCAACTGCTGCAATTCCTGATAGGCGCTGCGGGTCTTGGTGGGGTCGACACCTTCCTTGGCGAGATAGCCGCTCATGCCGCGCCCCCCGCCATCTCGGGGTACCAGTAGCGTTCATCAGGGTGCATGATGGCGTGCACAGCCTGATCTTTGGACACCGCATAGAACGCATCGATCTTTTGTGGTCCGGGCAGACCCAACGTCACGGCGACCTCGTGAAAGCCCGGCTGAAGAAAGAAGTTCGCACTTATCTTCCACATCAGAATCACGAAATGCGCCTGTGACGGCATGTCCGTGATGCCGTAGCGGCGGGCATAGCCGCGACCATTGATCGTCATTTCGCGCAGGCCTTCGGGCGACACTGCGTAATATGGCGCCGGAATGTGCTTTTTCATCACATCCTCGACGAACCATTCAGCAAAGTCCTTGTCATCCGCCAGGGCGGCCATCATCTGGTTGGTCGAGAAAGTGGGTTTCATCGATCACGCTCGCATCGGAGAGATTGAAAATATCCGTCAGGGCAATCAACACTGCCTAATTCGACGAAGTGTGTTCAGTTTCCGCCGCGCTGTCAATCAGTTGCGGGCTGATTGCAATCTCTGAATCCTACAAAAACAGCCAGACAAAAGGCAGACCACCGGGGTTGCGCGGATGCGGGGAGCGGCGACCGCGCTCATGCAGCAATCACAGCGCCTGCTGGCCGAGCGAGCCGAGAATTGGACAATCAGGCCGATGATCGCCTGCACAGGTCCGCACCAGTTCCGACAGGGTTGCGCGCATTGCCTGAAGATCGGCGATCTTGATTTCGATTGCGGTCAGATGATCCTGCGCAATGGTTCGGACATCGGCACTGGCGCGGGCTTTGTCCTCCCACAACGCCAGCAGTGCGCGGCAATCCTCGATGGTGAAACCAAGCGCCCGCGCCCGGCCGAGGAAGGTCAGCTTGTGCATATCCTTGTCACGGAAAGCGCGATAGCCGTTGGCGTCACGCAGCGGTTTGACAAGGCCGATATCCTCATAATAGCGGATCGTTTTGGGCGGCAGTCCGGCGCGGGCGGCGACTTCGCTGATGTTCATGGCGGTTCCTCAGGCGATGGCGGGTTGCAAGGGGACGGGCTGCCGATCGCGCGCCCGTGCAGACGGTGCCGGCCGCACCCGGCGCAGACGCAGGGCGTTGGTCAGAACGAAAACGCTGGACAGCGCCATCGCACCAGCGGCCAGCGCTGGCGACAACAGCAGCCCGTTCAGCGGATAGAGCACCCCTGCCGCAACCGGGATCAGCAGGACGTTATAGCCGAAGGCCCAGAACAGGTTCTGGCGGATGTTGCGCATCGTGGCGCGGCTGATCGCAAAGGCGTTGACCACGGCCGACAGATCGCCCGACATCAGCACCACATCGGCGGTCTCGATGGCCACATCGGTACCGGTGCCGATGGCGATGCCGACATCGGCGTGGGCCAGGGCGGGGGCATCGTTGATGCCGTCACCGACAAAGGCCACCGGCCCATGGCGGCGCAGCCCGTCAAGGGCTGCCACCTTGCCACCCGGCAGCACTTCGGCAACCACTTCGGTGATCCCCAGTTCGGTTGCAATTTTTGCAGCGGTGACCTGGTTGTCGCCGGTGATCATCGCGACCCGCAAACCCATGGTGCGCAGGGCATCCAGCGCAGCAAGCGTGTCCGGCTTGACCGGGTCGGCCACGCCGATCACGGCGGCAAGCTGACCATCGAGCGCGACATAGAGCGGGCTGCGGCCCTTTTGCGCCATTGCAACCGCCGGGTCCGTGTCTGGCATGACGATGCCGTTCCGCCGCATCAGCCGGTCGGCCCCTGCCAGCACGGCGCGGCCCGCAACGCGCGCCTGCACGCCATAGCCGGGGATCGCGGCAAAGCCTTCTGCCTGCGGCACGCACAGACCGCGCTGCGCGGCCGCCCGCATGATCGCCGTGGCAAAGGGGTGTTCGGACGCTGCTTCGGCCCCGGCCAGCAGCGCCAGCACCCCGGCCGCATCAAACCCCGGCATCGCCACCAGATCGGTCAGTTCCGGGCGGCCTGCCGTCAGCGTTCCGGTCTTGTCCAGCGCCACGACGGCGACACCCTGCAGTGATTGCAGCGCATCACCCTTGCGAAACAGAACCCCCAGTTCCGCCGCCCGCCCGGTCCCCACCATGATCGAGGTCGGCGTGGCAAGCCCCATCGCACAGGGGCACGCAATGATCAGCACCGAAACCCCAGCGACCAGCGCGTGGGCCAGTGCGGGATCCGGCCCGAGCAAAAGCCAGATGGCCACCGTCAACGCCGCCAGCGCCATGACGGCGGGCACGAACCACAGCGTGATCCGGTCGACCAGCCCCTGAATTGGCAGTTTGGCGCTTTGGGCGTCTTCCACCATGCGGATGATCTGCGCCAGTACGGTGTCGGCCCCGACATGCGTGGCCCGGAACACCAGTGCGCCGGTGCCGTTCACCGTCCCTCCCGTCACGCGCCCGCCGCTGGCCTTTGCCACCGGTGCGGGTTCGCCCGACAGCATGCTTTCATCGACATAGGACTGGCCCGAGACGACATCACCGTCCACCGCAAGCCGCTCGCCGGGGCGGACATGGACCAGATCGCCGGTGACGATCTGATCCAGCGGCAGGTCCACAACCACGCCCGCGCGGTCCACACGCGCCGACTTCGGCGCAAGGCCGATCAGCCGACGGATGGCCGCACCTGTGCGCCCCCTGGCCCGCGCCTCCAGCGTGCGGCCCAGCAGGATCAGCACCACAATCACCGCCGCCGCTTCGTAATAGACGCTGGCACTGCCTGCGGGCAGCCAGCCCGCGGCAAAGGTGGCGACGACGGAATAGCCATAGGCGGCCGAAGTTCCCAGCGCCACAAGGCTGTTCATGTCGGGGGCGCCGCGCAGCAGGGCCGGATAGCCCCTGGCATAGAACCCCTGCCCCGGCCAGCCGAGAACCAGCGTGGTCAGCACGAACTGAAAGATCCAGCTCGCCTGCATGCCGATGGTCTGGGCGATCAGATGATGCACTGCGGGGAACAGATGCCCGCCCATTTCAACGATAAACACCGGCAGGGTCAGCGCCGCTGCGATCCACGTCATCCGGGCCAGACGCTGCGCCTCGCGGTCTTTCCTGCTGCCGAGATCGGTCCGGTTGGCGTGTTGCAGGACCGTTGCGGGATATCCCGCTGCACTGCTGGCCGCGATCAGGCGGGCCGCGGTGACCTGCCCCTCCAGATAGCGCAGCGTTGCTGTCTCGGTGGCAAGGTTTAGCTGTGCTGTGACGACACCCGGTACTGCTGCCAACGCCCGCTCGACCCGCGCCACGCACGAGGCACAGCTCATGTCCGCGATCTGTAACGTCAATTGTGCGATCCGCGCGGGATACCCTGCCTTGTCCAGCACCGCGGCAAGGCCCAAGGGGTCGGCGCTGCCATCGGTCGTGATGCGCGCGGTTTCCGTGGCGAGATTAACTTCGGCGTCCACCACGCCCGCTGCGGCCTTCAGTGCCCGCTCCACCCGGCCGACGCATGACGCGCAGGTCATGCCGTCGACGGCAAGGGTGATCGTGTCAGCAGTGGTCATCATGTGCCCCATGTCTTGATTTGCGTCTACATGGGGGTTCCCGTAACTGGAAGGTCAAGAGGCCGGTTGCAAAAAAATTCCCTTGACCTTCCGCCGCTGGAAGCATGGAAACCGACACGACATACCGGAGGCGCCCCCAATGACCACCTTTTCCATTCCTGACATGAGCTGTGGCCACTGCAAAGCGACGGTTGAAACGGCGATCAAAAGCCTCGACCCGGCGGCGACGCTCAACTTCGACATGATGGCGCGCACCGTCGCCGTGCAGACCGCAGCGCCCGCGGATGCCGTATGCGCAGCACTACGGACCGCCGGGTACGCCGCGACTGCCGCCTGACCCCCGTATTCAGTCGGCATCCGCTGCGGTGCGATCCGCCTGATAGCCGCGTTGACGTTCGGGCCAGGTCGACTTGATGAAGGCCAGGATCGCGCCGCGTTCGTCGTCCGACAGTGTGCTGCCAAACGCCGGCATCCCGCTGTTGAACGCCACGCCCATGCGGTCGAGAACGGCTTGCCCGCCCAGTGCGACGTATTCCATAAGCGCGGTGTCGGAGTGATGCCACGTGTGGCCCTGCGCATCATGGGGCGGTGCGGGATAGCGCCCGTCAGCGTCCGGGCTGCGCCAGCCGCTCTGGCCTTCCAGAGTGACGCCGTGGCAGGATGCGCAGTGCTGCTGATAAAGCGACGCACCCAACGCAAGCGTTGCGACAGGATCGTGCGACGTCGCCACCGCAGCCAGCGGCAGGCCCGCAAGGGGCAG
>JAYSSN010000071.1:0-4822 GCA_043720555.1 Rhodobacterales bacterium
GCCGGGGAAGGCCAGCGGGGATTGTGTGCCGTCAGGCGCGTAGTAGCTGTGCGCGTAGTGCAGTGCCAGCAGGGTGTGGATCACGGCCCAGCCCAGCGGCACGGCACCAAGTGCCAGACTTGCCTCCAGCCACCCGGTGGGCGAGCGCAGGACCATCAGGATCGCCGTCAGGCTGGCGATGACGGTCGCAAGGCCCAGCAGCAGGATCAGCGGCAGGCCTTCGTCGCGGGTAGCGGCATGACGGAGCAGGTCGTCTGCCGTGGCGCTGCGGGCCGTGCCGATCATCGCCACAAGATAGACCGCAAAAAATGTGTCCAGCGCCACCAGCGCGCGGGCTGCGGGGGAAAACGGCAGCGCAAGGGCGACACCACCTGCCAGCGTGCCGACCGCGAGTGCCAAAAGAAACCCCGCGTGACGTTTGTGCATCGCCATGCCCTAACGCGGCCTGTGAATATGCGCCGACTGCACCAGGCCGAACGCCACCATGATGACCAGCATCGCCGAGCCGCCATAGGACAGCAGCGGCAAGGGCACGCCGACAACCGGGGCCAGGCCCATCACCATCGACAGGTTCACCGCAAGGTAGAAGAAAAAGTTCGCGGCCACCCCCAGGATCAACAGGCTGGAAAAACGGTCCTTGTTTTGCAGCGCGGCCACCACGCAGAACAGGATGATGAGGCCGTACAGCAGCAAAAGCGAGAAGGCGCCGACAAAGCCGAATTCCTCTGCCAGCGTGGTAAAGATGAAGTCGGTGTGCTTTTCGGGCAGAAAATTCAACCGGCTTTGGGTGCCCTGCATGAAGCCCTTGCCGGTCCAGCCCCCCGATCCGAGTGCGATCTTGGCCTGAATGATGTTGTAGCCGGCCCCCAGCGGGTCAACCGTGGGATCAAGGAAGGTGTCGATCCGCTTGTACTGATAGTCATGCAGCAATTGCCAGGGCGTGCCACGCGTGGTGAACACCGATGTTATGGCCAGCCCGCCGATCACAGCCACGGCGCCAAAGTACCACAGGCTGACCCCGGCCAGAAAGCATGTGACAGCCCCCACCATCAGCAGCATCAGCGCGGTGCCAAGGTTGGGCTGCATCAACACCAGCACCGCAGGCAGCAGGATCATGGCGACCGGTATCGCCACCCACAGCGGCCGCGAGGTGCGCTTGGCATCAAGCCAGTCGTAATACGCGGCCAGCATCATCACGAGGGTGAATTTCATCATCTCGGACGGTTGCAGGCGGATGAAGCCAAGGTCGATCCAGCGCTGCGCGCCCATGCCGACATCACCAAAGAACTGGACCACCAGCAAAAGTGCGATGGACACCAGATAGGCCACACCAGCGACGTTGCGCCAGAACCAGATCGGGACAAACGCCACGATGAACATCAGAACGAAACCCAGCCCAAAGCGCTGCATCTGGTCGCGCGCCCACGGGTCGAGGTTGCCGCCCGCGACCGAGTACAACATCAGAAAGCCGACGGCGGCGACAGCGGACACCACCAGCACCAGGGCCCAGTTGACGTAAAAAACCTTGGACAGGCCCGTTGGCGTCGTCTTGACGCGGTATTCCAGAAAACTCATGTGCGCGGCCCCCTCATGCCCGTGACGCCGAGGGTTCGGGGGGCTGTGGCGGGCGCAGTGGCAATTCGTTGAGCATCGTCTCGATCCGACCGCGCTGATCCTTGGGGTAGGCCTCCAGCGGGGGCAAACCGTCCGACATGGCGCGCAGTATGATGTCGCGGGCAATGGGGGCGGCAACCAGCGATCCGCCGCCGCCATGTTCGACCACGACCGACACCGCGTATTTTGGCGCGTCAAAGGGGGCAAATGCCACAAAAAGTGCGTGGTCGCGCCGGTTCCAGGGCAGTTGTTCGTTGGAAATCACCCCGCGCGCGCGTTCGGCCGCCGAGATATTGCGGACCTGACTGGTACCGGTCTTGCCCGCCATCATCATGGTTTCATCGACAATGCGCGATGATTTTGCGGTGCCGCGTGCACCCATCGTCACTTCGCGCATGCCATCCTGCACCGCGCGCAGGATAGAGCCGTCAATTTCCATGGGCGGCGGCGGCACGGTTTTTACAAGCTGGCCATCCACGGCGCGCACCAGACGCGGGCTGACCGCGCGGCCGGTCGCGATCCGCGCTGTCATCACGGCCAGTTGCAACGGCGAGGTCAGCACAAACCCTTGCCCGATCGAGGCGTTGATCGTATCGCCGACCATCCAGTCGGTCTGATAACTTTCCACCTTCCACGCCCTGTTGGGCATGGTGCCTTCGGCAATCGCGGACATTGGCAGATCGTGCCGGATGCCCAGGCCAAGGCGCTTGCCCATGTCGGCCATCTTGTCGATCCCGACTCTCTGGGCAATTTCGTAGAAATAGACATCGCAGCTTTCAGACAGCGCGCGTTGCAGATTGACGGTGCCATGGCCGCCCTTTTTCCAGCAACTGATGCGGCGTCCGCCGACCTCAAGGTAACCGGGGCAGTACGCCGTGGTGTCCGCTGTCGTCTCGCCCGATGTCAGCGCAGCCAGGGCCGTCACCATCTTGAACGTCGATCCGGGCGGGTAGACGCCCTGCACGGTCTTGTTGGCCAGCGGGCGGAATTCGTCTTCCAGCAGGCCCGAATAGTCACGCTGCGAGATGCCGCGCACAAAAAGGTTGGGGTTGAAGGACGGGGACGAGGCGATGGCGATCAGATCACCGTTGGTGACGTCCATGATCACGGCGGCGGCGGATTCGTTGCCAAGGCGCGCCTGCACGAAGTTCTGCACATCGGCGTCGATCGTCAGCATCAGGTCAGCACCCGGATCGCCATCCACACGGTCCAGCTCGCGCATGACGCGTCCGACGACGTTGACTTCGATCCGTTTGTTGCCGGCGGTACCCCGCAGCACGTCTTCCTGCCAGCGTTCAACGCCGATCTTGCCGATCTGGAATTTCGGTATCGACAGGATCGGATCGGGATTTTCGATGCCTTCCAGATCATTGTCGCTGACCGGGCCGACATAGCCTACGACATGCGCAAAATCGCCCATCAGCGGATAGGAGCGCGACAGCCCGACCTCTGGTGTGACGCCAGGCAGGGATGGCGTGTTCAGCGCGACGCGGGAAAAATCTTCCCACGGGAGGCGGTCTTTGACCACGATGGGGACAAAGGGGCTGGAGCGGTCGACCTCGGCCAGCGTTTTTTCGACGTCTTCTGGTGTCAGCGGAATAACGTGGGAC
Organism: Rhodobacterales bacterium; assembly: GCA_043720555.1. GTDB lineage: Bacteria > Pseudomonadota > Alphaproteobacteria > Rhodobacterales > Rhodobacteraceae > JAAFHS01. The sequence continues at coordinate 3,225 of JAYSSN010000071.1, forward strand.
AGCCGGGCCAGCACTGCAGGGACATCGCCTGCATCCTCACGCGTGATGACGACCCGGTAGTTCTGTTCGTTGCCCGCGATCAGCTTGCCATTGCGGTCAAGGATCAGGCCACGCGCAGGCGGGATCAGGCGGATGCTGACGCGGTTTTCTTCGGCCAGCAGGCGGAACTCATCGGCCTGATCGACCTGCATGTACCGCATGCGTGCGCCCAGTACGGCCATGAACGCGGCCATGGAGCCGCCCATGAACAGCCCGCGCCGGGTGATGGTGCGGGCGCTGTCTTCGTTGTCGCGCGCGGTCCGCCTCATAGCCGCCTTCCATAATTGTCAACTTCGCCGGTTGCTGGTTTTCTGAGGTCAAGCAGCGTTGAAAACAAGATCACCACCAGCGGATAACACAGGATTGACCAGACTGTCTGTAGCAGGGCAAAGCCGAAACCGGGCTGCGGCATCAACGAGACGGCAAAGACCAGCCGATAGACGAGCATGAGGCCCAGCATGATCCCCGAAGCCAGCAGCCACTCCACCGTAAAGCTGAGCTCGCGTGTCAGTGCCGCGCGGGCGCGCAGGAATTCGGTGGCGACCAGCATCAGCGCGGCCCACAGGCCGGGCGGGCGCAGAAGGATCATGTCCTCGACCAGAAACACCAGCGCGATCAGCAGGGCAGGCAGATAGTCAGGGCGGCGCATGACCCAGGCGATGGTCAGGCACATCAGAAAGTCGGGGCCGGGCCACGGGCGGGGCTCAACGCCAAATGCCCCGAGGATCCAGTTCGGCAAGGCCGACCAGAGTGTGCTGGCAGACGGCGCGCCAAGGGGCAGCAGGCGGAAGAACAACAAGATCAGCGCAAGGGCGACAAAGACACCGCGATAGTACCAGATGGAGTTGCGCATCGCCTGCCACATTGCGGTCAGTCCGACGGCACTTCGGACGCGCCGGGTGGCGGTTCGGTGGCCTCGTTCTGTTCGGTCTGGGCGTTCTGGTCGGCCTCGGGGTTGATGTCGGGCTCGGGCGGCGGAAACACCACGGGGGGTGCCACGAGAGTGCCTGCATCGGTAATGGGTTCAAGCGCGTGGCTGCGCAGGACGCGCAGGAATTCCAGCCGGCCGTAATCGGCAGACAGACGCACGCGCAGGCGGCGGTCGGTGCCGAGCACCACCTCGCCCACCAGAAGATCGGCCGGGAACACCGCGCCATCGCCTGATGTGACCACGCGGTCACCGGGGCGGACCTGATCGGGGTCGTCCAGAAATTCCATCACCGGCAGGGTGGAATTGTCGCCCGACAGCAGCGCCTTCTGGCCCGAGGGCTGCACCATGACGGGGATGCGGCTGGAGGTGTCGGTCAGCAGGATCACACGGGATGTGCGTTCGCCCACGCCCGAAATGCGCCCCACAAGGCCGATGCCATCCATCGCGGCCCAGCCATCAATGATGCCATCGCGGTTGCCAACGTTCAGCAGCACCGACTGGCGGAAGGGGCTGCCGGAGTCGGCCATCACCACGCCGGTGACATGGGTCAGTCGCGGGTCAAGCCGCACCTGATTGAGGTCGAGCAGGCGGGCGTTTTCCTGTTCCAGCCGCAGAGCCGCCTCGCGCC